>DATKWT010000122.1 GCA_035529395.1 Dehalococcoidales bacterium
AGTATATCGAGGTCTTCTACAACCGGCAGCGCCGGCAGGCAAGACTCGGGTTCCTGTCACCGGTGGTCTACGAGCAAAGATACTATGCAGGACTGCTGGCGGCATGAATGGTTTGGTGTCCACTATTGACATCCGACGTCACACCGGCAGAAGAGGCTATTGGAGATGGAGCTTGAGTCGCTGGTAGTACCGGAGGCCAATGCTGCAGAGGAGGCTGGTAGGTTAGTGAGGGACATGCCCGGACTCTGGTCGAAGGCAGACCTTGAAGAGAGGCGGAAGCTCCTGATGGCGATGCTCGATGCGGTCTATTTTGATACAAAGCAGACGAAATCGGTGGTAGCAGTAAGGCCGAAGCCGCCCTTCCGGCCTGTCTTCCGGGTGGCGGCTTCGCGTGAGGGTTCCGATATTCGTATTATTAACGAGTCTCTAGATGGCTCTTCCGTGTTTCTGGTGGAGACGGGGGAGAGTCGAACTCCCCGTCCAGAAGAGACTACCCAGGATATCCTACAGGCATAGTCAACTCTTTGTTCTTACCCGGTGAGCCTCTGCTGACGGAGTCACGCCGGGCCAGTCGATTTTTCTTTCACCACCCTTATCGACGTCCGGGTAGTGGCACCTCGGCATTATTTCACCCAATCCCAACCCACCGAGGAGAGGCCGGGTTGGATGTGCTACCTTTCTTAGTTAGGCAGCGACTAGTACTGGTTCTTCGCCAGTTATGTTTTGCCACCTGTTTAATGAGGGTGATGGCAACCTCAGCCTGCAATCCTGTAGCATACCTCCCCTGTCGAAACCACGCGTCCCCATTCATTGTTACCACGTGTGGCCGTGGAAGGTGTTGTCCGTCACCTCCTATGGCTGACTCTTGCCTTCATAGCACGCTGGATAATTCGGTCCGTTTCGCGTTTATGTATTGCTTCGCGCTTATCATACATCTTTTTGCCCTGGGCCAGCCCTATATCGAGCTTGGCCAGACTATTCTTGATATACAATCGTAATGGTACCAGGGTTAAACCTTTCTCTGCTATCGCGCTGGTTAACTCGGTAATCTCCCTGCGATGCAGCAGCAGCTTTCGGGGTCTCATCGGCTCATGACTCAGGTAGCTGCTGTCCTGGTACCGTGCGATGTGCGCGTTGCGCAGCCATAGCTCCCCGTTCTCCGGCCGGACATAGGAATCACCCAGACTGACCCTGCCGGCGCGGATGGACTTAATCTCCGAGCCGGTAAGCACTATTCCCGCTTCCACGCTACTCAGGATATAGAAGTTATGGTGTGCTTTACGGTTGCTGACTATCGTTTTCTCACTCATTGTTCTACTTAAATGATAGCACAATGATAGCGCAACATGAATATGTCGCGTGGTAGCACCTGAACCTAGCAGGATGCTGAAAAACCCTTTCGACCAACCCCCGTGCGGCCCATCCGGGCCGCCTTCCCCTTCCTGGCCAGGAAGAGCCTTCCTACCGAGGAAGGGGGAAAAAATCATATCTGGGGGGCACCGGCAGAATCTGGTTTCGGATTCTGCTAACGTCATTCTGCAAGAATGACACCCAGACACCCCTGCCATAAGGGGGCTTCGACCCCTCTCGGAAGAGGGGTTTCGCCCCTTCTGAGGGGCGCTCCCTCTGGACTCCCCTTTTTCATCACCCTGCTAGACAAAGGACATGCCGCCATCGACGTTCATGGACTGACCGGTGATGTTCTTTGCCTCCTCGGAGACGAAGAAGGCCACGGCATTGCCGATATCTTCTGCGGTCTGCTCCCGTCCCAGGGGAACTCCGGGTATCAGGGTTTTCTCAAAGAACTCGCGGGGCGTCCAGTTCTCGGCTCCGGGGATATTCTTGGAGAGTTCAGTGCCGCCCCTCTCCCAGAGAGGAGTGTAGATTATGCCCGGAAGGACGCAGTTGACGTTGATGTTGTCCCCGGCCAGGTCTCTGGACAGCATTCGGGAGTAGTGAACGATGCCCGCCTTCATGGTGGCATAGCAGACCAGAGTCCCCGAAGGGCTGGTGGCACTCGCCGACGAAATATTGACGATTTTGCCGCTCTTTTGGGCGACCAGGTGAGGAATAACTGCGCGGCACATCAGAACGGTGGTCTTCAAGTTGAGGTCATAGCAGCCGTCCCACTCGTCTTCACCCCGGTCTGCAATACGCAGGCCACGCTCTGACAGCGAGGACATTCCGGGGTAACCACCGGCATTGTTGACCAGGATATCTATCCTGCCGAAGAAATCCAGCACCTCCTTGACAGCCCTTTCCACCTGGTCGTTATCGGTGAGGTCAGCCTCCACTGCCAGGGTTTTTCTACCCGTGGCTTTCACTTCGTCGGCTGCCTTTCGTGCGCCGTCCCTGTTGATATCGACGATTGCGATGTCGGCTCCGTCGCGGGCCAGACAGTCAACAATACCCTTGCCCAGTCCCTGAGCGCCTCCGCTAACGATTGCTACCTTGTTATCCAGCGTGGTGAACTTCATATGGCCTCCTTCCTTCGTTCTTGACCTCTGTGCGGTATAGGTCTTCTGCCAGTATAGAGAGTATGCCAGTTTCCTGCAAGAAAAGAAAAGCGGCAGCCTCATTGAGGCTGCCGCCAGAGACGTACGGTATACCGATGAGTGGTCCGGACGTCGGTTGTCTACTCCTGGGGAAGGTAGGGATTCACCAGGCCGGATGCCAGTGAACCCGGCATAAACCGGAATAGGTCGTCAATCGTCCAGCCACCCTCCTTGAGTATGGACTTCTCGTAGACTGGCTCCGAATAGATGGCGACCAGTCCTGTCTGCACGTAGAAGGTACGGCCGGTCACGCTGGCGGCATCATCAGAAGCCAGCCAGACCACGAGTGGCGCGATATCATCCGGCCTCAGGCTCTGCTCGAATCTCTCGATGGCCTCCTGAGACCAGGTCCTTCTCATCTCATCGCTGAGGGTGAGTCTCGTGCCGGCGTTGGGACGGATGGCATTGCATGTTACGCCATACCTGCCCATGTCCTGGGCTACCTTTCTCGTCAGGCCGACGATTCCTTCCTTGGCGGCACCATAGTTGGCCTGACCGAAGGTGCTGTTACCCAGTCCGGCCCCCGAAGACGTGTTTATTATCCGGCCGCTTCTCTGCTGGCGGAAAACGACCGAGGCCGGCCTGATGGTGTTGAAGTGGCCGTAGAGGTGCACTTTGACAACGATGTCCCATTCCTCCGGGCTCATGTTGAAGAGCATCCGGTCACGGAGAATTCCGGCGTTGTTGACCAGGATATCCAGTTTGCCAAAGGTATCAATCGCAGTCCTGATGATGTTCTCGCCACCCTCGGTGGTTACCACTGAGTCGTGGTTGGCCGCCGCCTCTCCACCGGCTTTCTTGATTTCCGCCACGACCTCGTCGGCCGGTGAAGCTGAGGCACCAGAGCCGTCAGGAGCACCACCGAGGTCATTGACTATAACCTTAGCGCCCTCCGACGCCAACGCCAGGGCTTCCCCTCTTCCAATACCTCTTCCAGCACCAGTGACTACTGCTACTTTGTCTTTCAGTCTGTCTCCCACTGTTGACCTCCTGAGCCGTCTGACATTGGAGAGGTTAGGCTAGAGTGCTTCCAGGACCAGTTCAGCGATGTCCTTACACTCGATGACTTCTTCCTTGTTCATGGTGACGATGCTATCTTTGAAGTTGGCGATACAATAAGGGCACACCGCAGCCAGGACACTGGCACCGACATCTGCTGCCTGCTCCAGCCTGATATCGGAAAACCTTTCGCCTTTCTTGGTCTCCGCCCATATACGACCACCGCCACCCCCGCAGCACAGGCTATCCTCGTGGTGGTTGGCCATCTCTACCAGTTCCACGCCGGGGATGGCCTGCAGGACCTCCCTGGGCTCATCATAGATATCGTTATGCCGTCCCAGGTAGCAGGAGTCATGGTAGGTGATGGTCTTCTGAAGCTCCCTGGTAAACTCCAGCCTACCGTCTCTAATCAACTCGGCAAGAAACTGGACGAAGTGTACCACCTCATACTTGCCGTCCAGTTCGGGGTACTCGTTCTTGAAGGTGTGGAAGCAGTGTGGCGAGGCGGTGATTATCCTGGTGACCCCGGCCTCATTGAACAGGCCGATGTTGCTCTGGGCCAGGCTCTGGAACAGGCTCTCGTTACCGGCCTTGCGGACACTCTCACCACAGCAGGACATCTCCGGGCCCAGTATGCCAAAGTCAACATTGGCCTTCTTCAGAATCTCCACAGTCGCTCGGGCTGCCGGCTGTAACTGCGGGTCGTAGGTATTGTAGCAGCACGGCACGTAGAGTATTTCCATCCCCTTGGTGAAGGTCTTCACCCCGAGGTCTCTTGTCCAGTCGTTGCGCTTCTCCCGGTCTTCTCCCTGCGGATTGCCCACGCCGGAGATGTTCTTAGACGTTATCCGCAGCGAGTCGGGAATACCACCGATACCGAGTTCGGTGATTGCCCTGCGGAAGGAGCGCCAGACGTCGATAATCTCCACGCCGCGGGGGCACCGCTTGACACAAGCATTGCAGGTCACGCACAGCCACATGTCGTCGTCTTCGAAGTCGGGCAGACCCAACTGGGCCTGGTGCATTGCCTTGCGGACGGGGAAGCCTCTCACCAGGTTCCACGGGCAGGTACCGGTGCAGAGGCCGCACTGGTAGCACAGCTTGGCGATATCGCCGCCTTCTTCCTTGATGATGTCTACCGCTTCCTGGAACGGTGCTACTGCTTGCATCTTGGGTTCCCCCCTTGTCTATCAGTTTCACGGTCCTCGCTTGACGAATAACCGTGGCGGTATCAGGTTATCAGATGAGGTTCTGCGCCTTCAGGACCGGTACCGGGTTCTGGATGTGGCACTTCCACCAACTCTTCATTTCCCCGGCACCGGCACCCAGGGCCAGCGCCAGCAGCTCACTGAAGTAAAAAGTGGGCACGCCGATAGTCTGTCGTAGTTCAAGGTTTGCCTGGCAGAGCGGGCAGGCGGTTACAATAGCTACTGCTCCGGCATCAAGAGCTGCCTGGCAGATGTCATTGCAGAGTTTTACGACGATATCGGTTCGGGCCAGCAACAGGTTTCCGCCGCAGCATTCAACCTTGTGGGTCCAATCCAGAGGCTCCGCGCCGATAGCAGTGAGCAGGTTGTCCATAATCATCGGGTTATTCGGGTCGTCTAACTGGGTAACCTCCGGAGGGCGTACCAGATAGCACCCGTAATAAGCAGCCAGCTTCAGCCCCTTGAGCGGCTTTTTCACCCGGCGCTCGATTTCCTCCAGCCCTACTTCGCGGGCAAAAATATCAAGGACATGCCTCACCTCGGTTTCTGCCCGGTAGGGTGCGTCAATGACCTGCTCTATCCTCTGCCGGAGTGTATCATCGGCGCGAAGGTCATGATTGGTCTGTTTGAAACGGAGGAAACAGGCAGCGCATGATACCGCGAGGTCATGGCCCTCTTTCTCGGCCAGGGCAAGGTTCCTCGCCGGCAGGGCCAGGGAAAGCTCGGGGTCGGTGCAGTGCCCGGAAGAGGCACCGCAGCAATTCCAGTCCTCAAGCTCCACCAGTTCCACGTCCAGTAGCCTGGCGGACGCCTGTACCGACTGGTTGTATTCCTTGGCCGTAGCCTCCAGCGAGCAACCCGGATAGTAGCAATACTTCGATGCTGTGGTATCAGCCATTCTTTTTCTCCGTCTGCTGGAAAATACGCTTGATGTTCGCCGTACCCTTTATCTTGGCGGGTAGTATTGCCAGCTTGCCCCTGGTGAACATATTGAGCCCCATCTTGATGTTACTGGGTAGCTCATTCAGCTTGAAGATATCGCGGCTGATGAGCATGTAGCGCAAGATGAGGAGCAATTCGTGCACCTTCCCATTGCTCTTGATAGTGCTGAGGAAGGTCCTGTGGAAAAGGGGCAGGCCGGTCTGCTGCGTGCGGCCTTCCCTGAGGGCAATGTGCCTCAGGGTATCCATTATCTGCACGATTTCAATGTCATTGGGGCACCTGGTAGCACAGGTCTCACAACTGGCACAGAGCCAGTAAGTCGTGCTGTCCAGCACCCGCTCCTTAAGCCCGAGTTGCACCATCCTCAGTAGCTGGTGTGGGGCGTAGTCAAACGCATAGGCTACCGGACAACCGGAGCTACAGGCCTGGCACTGGTAGCACCGTTCCAGGTGCGCCATGCTGTTCCCCAGTACTTCGCGGGTGAAGGCCGGGTCAGCGCTTTCTGTGCCTTGCTGGCTGACAAGACGGACCGTCATTTCTCTCCTATCCACTGAAGCTCATCTTCCCTGAAGGTGGTTAGCGGTAGCTCATCCTCCAGGCTGCGTCCGGGGATGTAGTCAAAGAGCTTCTGTACGTTGCCGCCGGCTAGCTGGAATATCTTGAGCAGAGGGATACCGCTGGGGCAGGCCTCTTCGCAGGCCCCGCAGCCCACGCACGAGGCACCCATGTGGGTCATCCTGGTCAGGTGAAAGAGGAGGGTATCGACGGGCATCCTCACGGCCCCCTGTTTCTCGGCCACACCGAGGTACTTCTCTGCCTCAAGCTCAAAGGTGGGCGAATCGAAGAAACACTCGCGACAGTAGCAGACCGGGCAGACTGTCTGGCAATTGTGGCACAGGATGCAGGGTCCGAACACCTCGGCAAGTTTCTCGATACCGCCGACTTCTGCTTTTGTCTCCTCGAAGAACTTCTGGCGGATTCCCTTCATCTTCTCAAGGAGCTGAGTAACCGCTGCCTCCCGCTTTGTTGCTGCTTCGCCACCATCCTCGACGGTAAGCCCCAGGCCCTCAAGGAGTTCCTCTCCCTTCTCGCTGCTGGCAATCAGCACCAGCTTCTGCTTCAGGTCCACCCCCACCAGGCCGATGGTGAGGTCCGTCATCAGTGGGACGGGGTACTCGCAGACCCGGCAGCCGGCTCTCAGCCTGGGGTCGTCCTGTCCATTCCAGGCAGCCCCGGCGAATTCGTCCGAGGTCTTCTCCGCAACCAACTCAGGGTAATCACTCACGGAATATGCTCCCGGGCAGTCGATTCCGATGAGATAGAGGTTGTCGAGCGATGCCTGTCGCAGTTTGACCAACTCGACCAGGGCACGCAGTTCACAGGGTTTCATCACCACGGCCGTCTTCCGGTCGGCGGGTGTCAGTCGGGTGATTGACTGGATGATACGGGCCGCATTCACCGGCATCACCGGTGCGAGGACGTCTGCCCGGTCAAGGTAGTCAGGATTGGTTACCAGGGTCTGCACCACGTTATTTCCTGCCGGGTGAGTCAGAGGTACCAGGATTGCGTCGACCACTCCCTTGCTGAGCAGGTCCTTGAGCAGGGTGTTGATACTTGCCCGCAGTTGTCCGTCATTAACGGTCAGGGTCGTACTCTTCGCCATTATCTTGCCTCCTAAAGAGCCCAGTCGGAGGCCAGGGGGTTGGGGCCTTTCTTCCTGGTCTCCTCAGTAATATCTCTTACGGCCTGAGCGAACTCCGGCCCCTCGCTGGCACTTATCCACCTTGTATAGATTCGGTCCGCATCCAGCCCCAGGGACTCGAAGATATTCTGCAGCATGGCCATTCTTCTTCTCGCTTTATAGTTGCCGGATACGTAGTGGCAGTCCCCGGGATGGCATCCACCCACCATAACGGAATCGGCACCGGAGAGTAGCGCCTTTATCAGGTACACCGGGTCGACCGTGCCGCTGCACATCACACGTATCGGGTGGAGATTGGCCGGGTATTGTGCCCTGGTTGTCCCTGCCAGGTCGGCGGCTGCACCGGTGCACCAGTTGCACAGAAAACCAATTATCTTCGGTTCGAATCCGCTATCGTCTTCAGCCATCTATCCAACTCCTTTGTTTCTTCACCCGCCTTGCCGGGACGGCAAGGCGCTACAGCACTGCTTCGAGCATGGAGAACATCTGCTTGTCCCGGAATCCTCTCAGCTTGGCGGCGCTATTCGGGCAATGCGCGACACACGCCCCGCAGCCCTGGCACAGGACTTCATCCACCACGGCTATCCTGTTGTCCTCGTCCATCCAACGGGCATTGAAGGGACAATCGTCAACACAAAGTCCGCAGCCGCTGCACCTTCTTGAGTCCACCATGGAGACAATTCTACCGGATTCAATCTGCTGCCGGGACAGGATGTTGGCGGCTCTCTGTGCCGCTGCCTGGGCCTGGACGACCTCTTCATCGAGGTTCCTGGGAGCATTGGCCAGGCCACAGATAAAGATACCGTCGATAACCGTGTCCACCGGCCGGAACTTGGTATCGACTTCCTTGAAGAATCCGTCTTCGGTCAGGTCAATGGAGAGTGTTTCTGCCAGTTGCCTGTTATCCGCAGCAACAATACCGGTGCTCAGCACCAGCAGGTCGGCATCGATTTCCAGTATACCGGGAAGCACCGGGTCATCAACCCGGACGGTAAGGGTACCACCGTTCACGGATACATCCGGCTTGTTATCCGGCTCGTAGCGGATGAAGAGGACGCCGGCTTCTCGTGCCTTTGAGTAGTATTCCTCACGGAATGCGTAGGTCATGATATCCCGGTTCAGGATAAAGACCTCTGTCTCCGGGTTCTGCTCTTTTATCTTGATGGCGTTGGCTATCGCTGTCGAGCAGCACGTCCGGCTGCAGTACGGGTGCTCTTCGTCCCGTGAACCGACACACTGTATCATGACCACGGCAGACGGTTTTTCCAGGGTGTCTTCGGCGAGTCGCTTCTGGAGCTCTTTCTGAGTGATTATGCGGTCATCCTGTCCGTAGCTGTACTCCGTAGGCTCGTAGTCCCTGGCACCGGTGGCAACAATCACCGCACCATGTCCTGTTTCTGTAATTGTGCCGTCAACTGCGCGTATCATGCTGTGGAAGTCACCGGCGCGGCCGGTTGTTTCAATAACCTCACTCTCCGGGTACAGGTGGATTCTGGAGTTAGCGGCAACCTTCTCCCGAATACCACCGATAAAGGCCTGCGGGTCATCACTGCCCAGCGTATAGCGGATGTCGGTGGCGTGGCCTCCGGTTTCCGCGTTCTTCTCGACGAGGTGTACCTTGAATCCCTGCTCGGCGAGGTTGAGGGCGGAGACCAGTCCGGAAACTCCCCCGCCGATGACCAGTGCCTGGTGGTCGACCGGTCTCGTGGTAACGACGAGCGGTTCCTGGCTTCGCAGTTGGTCCACAGTCATGGCCAGGATGCGGCGGGCTTTCTCGGTGGCCTGCGGCTGGTTGTCGCGGTGTACCCAGGCAAGCTGCTCCCGGAAATTGACCAGTTGCCACAGCGAGGGGTCAATGCCAGCTTCCTGCATTGCTTTGCCGAACAGTCTCTGGTAGTGGTAGGGGGCACAGGCTGCCAGGATAACCCGGTTGACACCGGTGCCGGCCACTGCCTTCTTCACTTTTTCCAGGGTCTCCGGCAGGCAGAGGAAGTCAACTTCTTCAACATGTTTGACTGCGGGCAGACCTCGGGCGAATTCAGCAACCTGGGCGGTATCCACTACTGCCGTTATCTCCTCACCACACTGGCAGATGAAGACGGCTATTCCGGGCTCCTCCCCGCTGACTGCCGGTACTGCAGTGCCCGCGTCTTTGGCGACCGTTTCCCGTTCTACCGGTGAGAGGAGTGTGGCAGCCTCGCAGGCGGCGGCGCTGGCCTGGATAACCGAGTCCGAGATGTCGGCCGGTGCGCCTGCGGAACCGCAGACATAGATACCTTCCTTGCTTGTCCTGGTCTGCAACCAGTCCTGGGTCTGGATAAAGCCCCACTGGTTAGCATCTACTCCCAGCATCTCGCTTAGTTCTTCCATACGGGATGACGGGCACTGGGCGGCGGCGAGTATCACCAGGTCGAATTCGCTGCGGATGTCACTGCCATCCTCGGCTCGGGCCAGCAGGAGCAGGTCCTTCGTAGCCGGGTTCTCCCTCATG
This sequence comes from Dehalococcoidales bacterium, assembly GCA_035529395.1. Lineage (NCBI taxonomy): Bacteria > Bacillati > Chloroflexota > Dehalococcoidia > Dehalococcoidales > Dehalococcoidales bacterium. The sequence continues at coordinate 9,898 of DATKWT010000122.1, forward strand.
GTGGAAACGCGGCACCGGATGAACTGAACTCCCAGTTCCTGTGCCTTGAGATGGTAGCGGTAGTAGTCCTTGCCGAAATCGCGCAGGTCCATGTAGTAGATGGTGACATCGGTCTCCGGGCTTTTTTCTTTAATCAGTATCGCCTCTTTCAGGGCGTACATGCAGCAGGCGGTGGAACAGTAATTCCGCTTCATATCCCGCGAGCCGACGCACTGAAGCAGGGCTACCTTCTTCGGTGCATCTCCGTTCGAGGGACGGAGGAGCCTGCCATCCGTCTTTCCGGTTGATGACAGCAGCCGTTCCGCCTGAAGGTTGGTCAGGACATTGGCGTAGCGGCCGAAACCATACTGGCTCATCTCGGCGGCGTCATACTCCTGAAAGCCCGCGGAGACGATGATTGCTCCCACAGCCAGTTCCTGTGATTCGTCCTTAAGGTCGAGGTCAATCGCGTTTGTCGGGCATACTTCCAGGCATTTGCCACACCTGGTACATGCCTCGCGGTCGATGCAGTAGAAGTTGGGTATTGCCTGGGGGCTCTGGACGTATATCGCTTTCCGGCTCTGGAGGCCGTCATTGTATTCGTCGGGTACCTCAACCGGGCACACCTCAGCGCACAGTCCGCAGGCGGTACAACGCTCGGTCTTGACCCAGCGGGACAACGTCTTTACGGATATGCCGAAGTTGCCGGCTTCACCGGTTACCTTCTCCACTATGGTGTTGGGTAGCATTTCTATATTGGGGTGGGCGAGGTCACGGCGCAGGCAATATTGGGAGCATTCGTCGCGAGAGAATACGGGCAGCAGCTTGCACAGCTCACACTGGTTATCCGGGAACCACTTGTCCAGTTGGGGAACAGTGCCACCGATACCCGGGCTGGTATCGACAAGATAGGTCTGAAAGCCTGATTCAGCCAGGTCCAGGGCAGCTCTGATACCGCTTACTCCGGCACCGATGACTAAGACTGCACCAACCTTATCCTGCATTCAAAGCTCCTATCCGGCTCAACTGGTCTAGCTTGCTAGACCGGCATATTCCCTGGTTGCCGTATTAATTACGTCAATCAACTGCTTTGGTGAAAAATTCTTGAGTTGCATTGCCTTGGAGGGACAGTTCACCGCACAGGCACCACAACCCTTGCAGATTGCCTCATTGACCTTGGCCTTCTTTGTCCTGGAGTCAACTTCGACGGCGCTGTAGGCACAGATAGCCTCGCATACGCCGCAGCCGCTGCACACCTCCTCGTCAACCATTGCGGTGGCTGCTTCCATCTCCACCTTGCCCTTGGCGATTAGTTCTATCGCCCTGGCGGCGGCCCCGGTAGCCTGGGCAACAGTATCGGCAATGTCCTTGGGTCCCTGGCAACAGCCGACGGCGAATATGCCGTCCAGCATGGTGCCTACCGGGTCAAGCTTGGGGTGCCGTTCCATGAAGAAGCCGTCCCTGCTCCGCCCGAGCAGCAGAGTCCGCGCCATCTCATCGGTGTCGGCACGCGCTTCCATAGCCACACTGAGGATGACCATGTCTACCGGGACCCGAATCAGGGTGCCCAACAAGGTATCCTCGCAGACCACTATCAGCTTGCCCTTCTCCTCGTCCTCCTGGGTAATATTGGTAACCTGGGCTACCTTACCCCGGATGAAGTTCACCCCTTCATCTCCGGCCTGTTTGTAGAACTCCTCGTGCCCCTTGCCGAAGCAGCGCATATCGATGTACATCTGGTAGGCATCTATGCCCATCTCATTGAGGAAGCGAGCATACTTGAGGCCGTACATGCAGCATACGCGGGAACAATACTCGTGGTAATTCTCATCCCGGCTGCCTACACAATGAATAATGGCCACACTCTGCGGTGTTGAGCCGTCCTTGAGCGTGATATTACCACCGGTGGGCCCGCTGGAGTTGACCATCCTTTCGAACTCGGGGCTGGTCACCACGTTGTCGAATTTCCCGTAGCCATACTGTGTTATCGGGGATGGGTCGAAGGTATCATAACCGGTTGATACGATTACTGCGCCCACCTCGATTTCCACGTCTTCGTCCTTCTGCTCGTAGTCAATCGCGTCCTTCGGGCAGGCTTCCTGACAGATACGACAGTCGCCATTGGTAAAATGAAGGCAGTTCTCGCGGTCAATCATCGGGACATTGGGCACCGCTTCCGGGAATGGCCGGAAGATTGCCTTTCTCTTGCTCAGACCGCGGTCGAACTCACTGTCTACCTCTACCGGGCATTTCTCCCAGCAGGCACCACAGCCGTCACATTTATTCTCATCGACATACCGGGCCTTCTTCTTGACTGTCGCACGGAAATTGCCGATATAGCCGCTCAGCTCGCTCAGTTCGCTACAGGTCATCAGGTCAATGTACTCGCTGGATGCCACCTGCTCTAGCCTGGGAGCAAGGATGTCCATGGCGGGTTCGAGGTAGGGGAAGGTCTTGCCAAGCTGGGCCATACGACCGCCGATGCTGGGTTCCCTCTCCAACAGGTAGACATTGCGCTCCGAACCGGCGATTTCCAGGGCGGTCTGGATACCGGCGATGCCCGCCCCGATAATAAGGGTGTTGGGATTGACCGGGGCGAATTTAGTTTCCAACGGGTCACGGTACAGAACACGTGCCACGCCAGCGGCTACCAGTGCCATAGCCTTCTCGGTAGCCTGTTGATTATCATGGCTGTGCACCCACGAGCAGTGTTCGCGGATAGTGGCCATTTCGCAGAGGTGGGGGTTTAGTCCGGCGGTCTGGCAGGCTTCCCGGAAGGTGCGGAGGTGCAGGGTTGGTGAGCAGGAGCACACCAGTACACGGTTCAGCCCCAATTCCTGGATGTCATTCTTGATGAAGTCCTGTCCCGGGTCGGAACACATGAAGGAGTAATCGCGAGCAATGACTACAGAATCAAGGCTCTGAGCGAATTCAGTGACTTTCTTACAGTCAAGATAACCGGCAATATTAGACCCGCAGTGACATATATATACTCCGACTCTTTTCTCCATATATCTATTCTATTCCTGCTTTCCCTCAGTCTCAGCCGACGGCCACGGTCTCGGTACCGACCTCGCCCTTGGTGACCAAGGCCAGGGCTTTGGCGGCAGCTCCTATCGCCTGTGACACTGTATCCGGGATATCCTTGGGTCCCTGGCAGCACCCGGCCATATAGATTCCGTCGGTCTGTGTTCCCATAATATCAAGCTTGTAGTGTTTCTCTTCAAAAAAGCCATCGCTATCCTGGTCCAGCCAGAAGAGCCTGGCGACATCACCGGCATCGGCGCGCGACTGGATAGCCACGTTGAGGACGACCATGTCCACCGGCACCCTTATCAGGCTCCCGAGCAGGGTGTCCTCGCATACCACAACCAGTTTCCCCTTCTCTTCGTCGGTCAGGGCAACATCGGTTACCTGGGCAACCTTGCCGCGGATGAAGTTGATGCCTTCCTCTGAAATACGTTTATAAAACTCCTCGTAACCCTTACCGAAGCAACGCATGTCAATGTACATCTGGTAGACATCTGCACCGGTCTTTTCCTTTAGCTGGTGGGCATGTTTGAGGCCATACATGCAGCATACGCGTGAGCAGTACAAGTGGTAATTCTCGTCACGGCTGCCTACACAGTGAATAATGGCGGCGCTCTTCGGGGTGGAACCGTCCTTGAGCATCACCTTACCCTCCGTCGGGCCGGTGGAGCTTATCATGCGTTCCATCTCGAGGCTGGTGAATACATTTTCAAATTTCCCGTACCCGTACTGCGTCATCGAGGTGGGGTCGAAGAGGTCATAGCCAGTGGTGACGATAATAGCACCGACCTCCAGATTAACGAACTCGTCTTTCATATCGTGGTCGATGGCCTCCCGCTCACAGGCAGGGATACAGGCAAGACACTCGGAGCAGACACCGCAATTCAAACACCGTTTTGCCTCTTCTATCGCATTCTCCTCGGAGAAGCCCAGTTCTACCTCAGGAAAACCACCCCGCTGGTCCTTTTCGAGCATAGGCATTTGCTGCCGTGCCTTTTTAACGACACCGGCTTTGTTGACGTTCTTAACTCTTTCTCTCGGTTCCGACCGGCCCTCTTTCAGGTCGACATTCCTGAGATAGCGGTCAATTGAAATGGCCGCTTCTTTCCCGGTGGCAACCGCTCCGATGACGGTATCCGGACCGGAGACGGCATCACCACCGGCAAATACTCCGTCGATATTCGTATGCAGCGTCAAATCGTCGACGATAATCGTTCCAAACCGGGTGTACTCAAGTTTGTCCGGGAGCATTTCCTGGTTCACCCGCTGGCCGATTGCCATGATAACGGTATCGACTTCCATGGTGAACTCGGAGCCTGCTATTGGCACCGGTCGTCTTCGGCCGCTCTCATCGGGTTCACCCAGCTCCATACGAATGCACTCGATGCCGGTGACCTTCCCGTTCTGGGAGAGGACCTTGACCGGATTCACCAGTATATTGATTGCGATGCCTTCTACCTCCGCTTCATCCACCTCGGTCTTATCGGCGGGCATCTCAGTTCGTGAGCGGCGGTACACGATGGCAACTTCCTCAGCCCCGATGCGGTTGGCTACCCTGGCGGCGTCGATAGCGGCATTGCCACCGCCAATCACAGCCACCCTGTTTCCTAACTTAACCTTTTCGCCGGAGTTTGCTCGCTGCAGGAAACTGAGGGCATTCAGCACGCCATTGGCATCTTCACCGGGAATACCCATCGTCTGGCCGATACCGGCCCCGGCAGCAATGAATACCGCCTTGTAGTCATCTTTGAACAGGTCTTCCAGCTTCGTGACGGTGGTATTGGTGCGTATCTCGACGCCCAGTTCCTGGACGTAGCCAATCTCATCGTCCACTATGCTGTTGGGCAAGCGGTATTCGGGAATACCGTAGCGGAGGAGGCCGCCTACCTTCGGAGCAGCTTCGAACACCGTCACCGGGTAACCCATCCGTATAAGGTCATAGGCACAACCGATTCCGGCAGGTCCGGACCCGATGATGGCCACCTTCTCTTCATGGGTCAATTCGACGGGTGTTGCCTTTTCCCGCCCGTTTTGCATTTCATAGTCAGCCATGAAGCGCTTCAGGTAACGGATAGCGACTGACTCGTCTACCTGACCACGCTCACATTCCGATTCGCAGGGGTGGGTGCAGACCCGGCCACAGACCCCGGCAAAGGGCATGGTGCGCCGTAGCACTCCAAGGGCTTCCTTGAACCGTCCCTGTGATATCAGGGCTATGTAACCCTGGGCGTTCACACCGGCAGGGCAAGCCACACGGCACGGGGGCAAACCTCGCTTGTCGATCGTATATACGTTGGGGACCGCCTGGGGAAACGGGCGGTAAGCCGCCTGGCGATCTACCAGGCCCAGTTGCCACTCGCTTGGAAAGGAGACCGGACACACCTTGGCGCACTCCCCGCAGCCGGTGCATTTACTGATATCGATATAACCGGCTTTCTTCCTTACCTTGACATTGAAGTCGCCGGCATGGCCTGAGACCTCTTCTACCTCGCAGTAAGTCATCAGCTCAATGTTCTTATTCGAGCCTACCTGACTCATCTTGGGGGTACCGATACAGGAGGCGCAGTCCATGGTGGGGAAGGTCTTGTCAAGCTGCAGCATGCGCCCGCCCACGGTGGGTGACCTCTCCACCAGATACACACGATGGTCCGAGTCTGCAACCTCAAGGGCTGCCTGCATACCGGCGATACCGGCACCAACAATCAGGACATCGGGTTTGCTACGGGCTTCACTCCTTGCAGCTCTTTCCGCCAAAGTCGAACCTCCCGGCCGAGTTCCGCACCTATTCTATACCAATCACTCCTGTGGTGCAATCCTGATAACAGGTTATTTCCCGGTTACTCAGGTGGTAACCGGACATAACGGAACTGTAATCACAGTAAAACAGGGTGGTCGCGTGATGCGAAACACCCTGTAATAGTAGTCTCCACAACACTATTATAGCTCAATTCTGTTTTTGATGCACGTGACTTTGATCACACAGCTTTTTCTGTGTGCGGGTGCCCTGATAAGGAGCGTTACCGGGGAAGTGACTAATCGAGCCCGAGCATTCGGCACAGCTCGGTGGGGTTGTACTTTCCCGGAGTTTCACCGCTGGCTGCCATCTCCTGTGCGATACGCAGCAGCATCTGGTTGACCGGAGCTTTGAGGCCCAATCGCTCTGCCTGGCGGACAATTTCGCCGTTGAGGAAGTCGGTCTCGACAGTACCCTGCCGGCGGGCCAGGCTCTGCCAGGTGGAGCTTTGAGCCTCGGTACGCAGGCTGTTACGCGGTCGTTCGGTGCTCTCCGGCCATACCTCGGCCAGCTCCTCGTTGGACACCCATCGGATGCCGGCCTGTGAGAGAATCTGCTGCGCTTCCTCAAAGGCTGCGCTGTAGATAGGGGCTGTCTCTCTGCCTCGGGCGTTGGTGATGGCACCGATGGCATTACCCAGGTTGGTCATCAGCTTACCCCATTTGAAGGGCATCACCTCCGGGGTGACCAGCACGAAGAACCCGGCGCGACGCAGCCTGTCAGCAACTTCCTCGGCGAGGTCATCCTTTCCTTCAGGATACTGTCCGATGATGAGCCATCCGGGAGGGTCGCGACGGGCAATTGCCTCTCCATCGGTGACATAGACGCCACCGACCCTGACCATGACCCCATACACCCTGGGGAAATACCCTACGGCGATTTCCTCATTGCGGGTGCCGTTCTGGAGACAGAAGACGGGGATGTCGTTCACTACCTTGCGCAGGTCACCGAGAGCCTCATCCGTGTTCTGGCCTTTCACACAGAGTAGTACGACATCCTCCGGGCCAAAATCAATCTGGTCAGGTGCGGTAACTGCGGGTAGCCGCAGGTTGTGTGTCTCCGTGGGCGTGACGAAGCGCAGGCCTTGTTCGTTGATGGCGTTGACGTGGCCGGGTCGGCCAATCAGGACCACTTCCGTACCGGTCAGGTGAAGGTGACCGGCGACCACTCCTCCTATTGCTCCGGCTCCGTAAATTATTATTCTCATGTTGAAGCTACTCCTTCTGGTTTTTGGTTCTACGCCGCCTACTTCAGCACCATTCGGGCTACCAGTACCGGTGGGATATGCTGCATCCGGCTGTAGGCCATCGGACTGGCGGACTGGCTCTGGTATCCTTCGGGGAAAAGGGGTTCTTCCATGCCGTCAAGAACGAAGCCGTGCTTGAAGCAGATATTGAAGAGCAGGCTGACAGGGCGGTGGAAATAGTGCTGTGGAACAGGTTGGCCCGGGATGCCCACACCCATATGGTGGAAAGGCTCTGCGTAGTCGGTTACCGTAACGCCTGCCCTGAATACCAGCTTGTCACCTGTATCGAACTCCTCAGCGACCAGGCGCGTTGTTCCCGAGTTGAAGGCAGGGTGGAGCACACTGAATACGAACCGCCCGCCGGTCTTTAGCAGCTTTGGTAACGTTGAAATCAGCGGCTCGATGGAAGACATGTCCATCAGGGCCATGGTGCAGACGGCGGCGTCAAAACGCTTCTCACCGAGTGACAGCAGGGCTTCGGGGTCGGTGGCGCTGAGTACCCGGTAGGTTATGCGGTCCGCGTTCTCGGTGGTACGCTCCCGCGCCCGCCGGATGAACATCTCCGAATGGTCGATGGCGACAATCATTGCCCCGAGGGCTGCCATACGACGGGCGAAACGCCCCGCCCCGCAGGCAATATCCAGCACCATCTCGTCGGGCTTGAGTGCCAGCAGTCTCTCTGTAGCCGGTTCGATGAGGTAGTCCTGGAACTCGTTGCCGTCGCCGATTTTATCGTCCCACCACCCGGCGAGAGTGTCCCAGACCTCGGCGGTCTGGCTGTCATATTCCGGGAAATCGGGAGAGAGTTCTTCTGCTGTCATTCCGTGCTCCGATTAACACCAGTTCAACCGTCAGGTGATTAACGCCATGCTTCGTAGCGCTGGCGCACTATATCCTCGGCAAGCTTCTGCCGTATACTGAAGGTACGCATTGTACCAAATGACTGCTGGGGTCTGTGTCGAGGGTTTGGTATCCGACGGTGGCGGCTTCAATTCTTCCTCAGGTTCGGGGCCCTTGATAGTGAACATCCCGGAAAGGCCCCCGATATTCACCGTGTAGTTGCCGCCAAGCTCCCTGATGATAGTAAAATCTACCTGTTCGCTGGTCCCGCCGGTAAGCGTTATTTGTTTGCTACCCTCACCCTTACCATTCAATGTGAGTGTGACTTCGTGTTTGCCGGTCTCGTCTCCGGTGTTGCTTACCAGTACGCTTACGGTTACCTTCTCATTGCTCTGTACTTCAAGCGGCTCTAACCGCAGGTCCGATACGAAAAAGGCGGCTGGTTTCTTCGGTTCCTCCGTCATCTGAGCAACGGGTGTGGTGGGTGTTTCTCCTTTGCAGCCGACCAGCAGTACCGCGGTCAACAGGACACTGAGAACCAGAGACCACGCTACGTTTTGAAAATGACATCGACCCATCACATGCACTCCTTGCTTGTGCGATGTCACAGTCTAGCAGGTGATGGTTATGATGACAATAAGTGGGGTGGTGCCTTTTCTTTCGGACATAAGGATAGAAATACCCTGCGGATAGTGGAATCCTATTTCGAGTTGTGAGATCAGAGCCTACATAAAATTATCATTCAGAAAACTGAACACGGTGCGCCAGCAAGTCCTGTTCCACAAAACACTGCTATGACCGCTTTCGAACACGATATGCTGATAGTAGTTCTCGAACCCCTTTTCTTCAAGCCTGTTTACTATCTGATTGCTCATAGCAGTTGATGGCCAGATCCGGTCCTTTTTCCCTGAAACCAGCAGTATAGCGCCCTCTGTTCTTTCCACGGGTATTACTGCTTCCGGGTGCCGTTCTACTTCTGCCAGGTCCTTTTCCATTATATTCCGCATTCGCATTGATAGCATGGCAAGAATATCACGTGATGATAGCGAACTGGGTAAATATGGTAGACCGGCTCCCCGGTACGACCATGACGACCTGGGTTGTTTCCCGGTAGCTAATATACTTCGGGGAATTCCCTGCCAGACAACCGAACTGGGCAGAAGTCCTACCACTGCCTTGATGTTCGCGAACATTGAACCTAGTAGCAGACTTAGCTCACCCCCTTTGGAACCCCCGATAAGTGCGTACTTATTAGATACTACCTCTGGCTGGGCAGCTAACCATTCAAATGTCTTTTCGAAATATTCCAGCGGAATCTCTTCCAGCGAACCGGGCAAGCCATTTGCTTTAAAATAAGCCAGGGAGAGCACATTATAACCCCGCTCAACAAGTCGTGTTGTTACTATTGCCAGCGGCCACGCGCTCCAGCGTTTTCCTCCTTCGGAACCGCCCAGCAGGATAACTGCCTTACGTGGTTGCCCCGAGCCATCGTGGAAGAAATCAGCTACCAGACCATCTTTCGCAGTTCGTTTTTTCACAATTCAATCACCCGGTCAGTAGTTAACCAGTATTTGTATGAACACTAATCCGTGCAGTATCGCGGACACTGCACTACAGGAGGTGACACTTTGCGTTCAAGTACAAACGCCCTTTCAGATAATGCCTCAGTCTAGCAGGTGATTGGTATCATGGCAATCATGATATGGATGGGGAGGGACTGTTACGGTAAGTACAAACCCGGGTCTTACCCCTTCATTTCTCTCACCATCCCGGCCACGTACCTGCCGATGGCGATGGCACCGGTCAGCCCCGGCGATTCAATACCGACCATGTTTATCAGGCCAGGCAGTCCCCTGTGCTCTTCGTGAGCGATGACGAAGTCACGGAAGTCGTCCTCCGGTCCCTGGAGCTTGGGACGGATACCGGCCATCTCCGGTTCCAGGTCTTCCAGCCTGAGTCCCGGCAGGAACTTCCGGACGGACTGGTAGAATTCTTCTCTATCAGTCTCGTCCACGCCGTAGTCTATCTCGTCCACGTAGCGCGTGTTGGGGCCGAGTCTCATCCGGCCGTCCATGGTAGGGGTGACGTGAATGCCCTTGCCGGCATGCTCGGGGAGGGGATAGACCAACCGGTTCACCGGAGGCATATCCGGCGAATTGAGACTGAAATACTCGCCTTTGCAGTAGTGGAGTTGGTACCCGGCCTGTGGAAGGTCGATTCCGGCCAGCCCGGCAACACGGTCCGAGTTCAGCCCCGCCGAGTTGATTACAATATCAGCATGAATCGACGATGTACCTTCACGGTCACTTATCTCGACCTCGTATCCTGCCCCCACCTTTTCCAGACCAACTACCTCAGTCTCGAATACGAAGTCGGTCCCTCTCTCCCTGGCGAGCCCGTACAGTGCCCTCATCAGGGAATAGGCATCAAGTATGCCCGTTGAGGGGGAGAGTATTGCGGCAACCGCCTTCACGTTCGGTTCTGTGTGCCTGACTTCATTCCGGGAGATGAGCCTGAGGTCGGTAACGCCGTTTCTGTGCCCGAGTTCGAGAAGCTCTTCCAGCTTCTCGAACTCGACATCATCAGTGGCAACGATAATCTTACCCAGCCGGCGGTGGTCCACGCCGTACTTCTCACAGAACTCGTAGAGCAGGGGATTTCCTTCGATACAGAACCTGGCCTTGAGAGAGCCTTCGGGATAGTAGATACCGGCGTGGATGACCTCGCTATTCCGGCTGCTGGTCTCCAGGCCGAAGGTCTGGTTCTTTTCGAGGACGAAGACCCCTTTTTGCTGTCGTGCCAGTTCGGCGGCTACCGCCAGACCGACAACACCGGCCCCGATGATGGCTACATCTACCTCAATCGACATGATGTCCTCAGAAATCGCTCAGGGCATTATTCCGGGTCTGCCCGAGGTGGGAGGTATCGTTGTGCCGGGTGAGTATGAACCGACCGTCCTCGTATTCGAAGATGGTCATTCCGGCCACATCCTGCCTGATATTCCAGAAGTTGGAGTTGTCCAGACCCAGCAGGCTGCATATCAGGACCTTGTTCACCACGCGATGAGATACCAGCACCAACGTGCCTTCGTGGCTGGCCACAACTGTTTCAACCACTTGCCTGGCTCTCTCCGCGACGTCGTCCAGGCTCTCGCCGTCCGGCATCGTCACCAGGTGCGGTTCTGCCAGCCAGCGGTGATAGAGTTCCGTGTGTCTCTCCTTGACCTCCTGGTGGGTCAGACCCTGCCATGTTCCGTAATTGAAGTCCACCAGACCCTGAGCAACACTGACATTAAGGCTATGGTGCGAGGCAACGGCACCGGCTGTATCCAGGGCGCGCTTCAGGGGGCTGGAGTAGACGGCTTCCACACTGAAATCTGCCAGGTGCTGCCCCAGGGCCTCTGCCTGGGCAAGGCCGGTTTCGTTTAAGCCGATATCCAGTCTGCCCCGGAACACCTCGCCCACGTTCCAGTCGGTCTCACCGTGGCGGGCAATGATTATACGGGTCATAGCACTATTCTGCCTTCAGAGGGTGAGTGAAGTCAATGGATGGAAGTAGATTAACAGGTAGTGAGACATTTATCTGTGCTCTCTATTCGTCCATTACATCAGTGGCACTCCAGTCCACACCACGCTGCTTCCCACACCAGAAGAAAGCTCCCCCTGTATCAGCCTTCTGCCTGAACGAGACTGTACTCCATCCGCCGCGTGGCTTCCCTTGACAGCGGAAGAGCGTCGGGCTACTCTGAATGGCACTACCCTCCGAGGCAGGTGGGGTGTTGTACTGTGAACGAGAAAGAAGACACTACCGGAAGGACAGAGCATACCTATGACCACATCGCACCGGCCTATTCCTCCAGGGTGGAGGAGCTTCTAGCTGACTCCTGGATAGGGGAGCATGAGAAGGGGCTGCTTGACAGGTTCCTGCTGGCGGTACCGCGGTCCGGGGCCGGCATTCTCGATATCGGGTGCGGGAACGGGAAGGATACCGACTACTTCCGGCGGAAGGCGGCGTTTGCCGTAGGGATGGACGTTTCGCGAGGTATGCTGGCCGAGGCCAGGAAACGGGTACCGTGGGGTACATTCTGCCGTATGGATATGAGGGGCCTGGGCTTCTCCACGGGCGTATTTGACGGGGTGTGGGCCAACGGGTGCATTTATCATGTTCCGAAGGCAGACCTTCCCGCTGTGTTCCGAGAGGTCATTCGGGTACTGAGGCCTTCGGGGGTATTCTCCTTCAACTATAAGGCCGGTGCTGGTGAGGGGCTGGATGACGAGCCGAGGTCGTTCGGCGGTGGCCCCCGTTACTATGCCTACTATCGGCGTGGGGAAATGAAGACCCTGCTCCGCCGGGCCGGTCTCCGCGCGCTCGAGCTCGAGTCCTATCCGGGAAGGGTGTTCGGGGAGGAAATCGTCCAGGTCTGGGCGCAGAAACCCTGAAGTTGCCGGGAAGCTGGTCTACACGTTTCCGATTGCTCACCATGACTGTTACCGTGTGAGTATGCCGGAATGTGCCCGCACCGCTTCCATAACCTCGGTCTGCTTCTGCCCGGTCTGGCGCAGGCAGGTGGTGATTACGTGCCCTAGCAGGAGGTGTACGTCCTCCACCTGCTCCATGACGTGGTTGTTGACCACGATGGCAATGTCCACCAGCGATGGTAGTCTACCGCCGTCAAATCCGGAGAATCCAATTGTCGTGGCACCCCGTATCCTGGCGGCCTTGACGCCGTTGAGCACATTGGGGGAGTTCCCGCTGCCGCTGATTGCGATGACGACATCACCGGGGTCGGTTATTCCAACTATCCGGGCGGAGAATATGTTTTCGTAATCGGTGTCATTTGCCCAGGCTGTGGTCAGTGGAATGCTATCGTTCAGTGAGAAGGCTCTTAAACCGGGTCTGTCATTACCAGCAGCCCCCTTTGCTAGGTCGCAGGCGATGTGTGAAGCTGTTGCCGCCGAGCCGCCGTTGCCGAATGTGAAAACCCGCTTGCCTTTTTCCCGGGCATCATTAAGGACCTCAACAACCCTGATTATACGGTCGACAGGGAGGTTGCCCAGTGTCAGGGTCATATCAAAGAGATAGGTGTGTATCGCATTAACGGTCCCTCGCTCCGTGTGCCGGTCCTGGTCTGTCATTTACTTCACCGTCCTTACTACCTCAGTCTGCCTCATTACGCGAGAGGCGGCCGCATAAGACTGGTACGGGACCTCGGGCTGGGCCTGTGCCCATTCCACGTACTCCCGGATGATTCGTTCCAGCGGTGTATTCGATTCCCAGCCGAGGTCTGTGAGGCTTGAGCTGTCCGATATCGTGTGGCGGCTGTCGCCAAAGCGGAACTGACCGGGAATCTCCGGGGGGATGTTCCTGCCGGTGATGCTGAGCAGTATCCGTGCGTATTCCAGTACAGTGATGGGATTGCGCCCGCCGACGTTGAAGGCACGGTAGTCGGCGGCTTCATTCTCCATGACAAGCAGGTTTGCCCGAACAATATCACCGACATAGGCGTAGTCGCGCAACTGCCCGCCATCTTCATAGACGACTGGCGGCAGGTTCTCCAGCAGCCGGATGGTGAAGCTCCGCAAGATGCCGGAATAGGCGTTGTAGAAGCTCTGGCGCGGTCCCTGGGTGATACTGTAGCGCATGGCCACGGTGGGAATCCCATATTTCCTTCCCAGGGTCAGTGCGTATAGCTCCTGGCAACACTTAGAGACTGCGTACTGGTTGTGGGGGTTGGTGTGCGACTCATCGAGGAGCTGGGGTATCATTGGTTCCCCGCAGACGGCGCATTTCACCTCCCAGTCGCTACATTCCAGTTGTTCCAGTGTGCGGGGTGGGGGGTACTGCACTCCGTGCTCTTCACAGGAGTACTTCCCTTCACCGTAGACCGCCTGCGAGCTGGCCAGTACCACCTTCTGCACCGGCAGGTGCTGGTTGACTATAATCTCGTAAAGAAGCGCCGTACCAACGTCATTCACGGAGGCAAAGGTGCTGAAGTCGGTCAGGTAGTCCTGGTAGGCTGCCATGTGAAACACCGCGTCAATGCCCCGCAGCGCCGTCACCATGTCGTTCCGGTTGCGAACATCGCCCAGAATGAACTCCGCGTCGTCCGGTATGTAAGCAGGTTTGCGTCCGTCCGGATGGACGGGGGATGCCAGATTATCCAGGATACATACCCGGTGCCCTCTCTCCAGCAGGAGGTCAACGGTGTGAGAACCAATGAAGCCGGCACCACCGGTAACCAGTACTCTCATATCATTACCACCTAGTTCCTGTAGTTGAAAATAACCTTGCTGCCGTCGTTGTGAAAATGGAAGGGGAACTCGCGTAGTTGTCCCAGACTGGCGCGCACGTCATCTCGCTTTGCTACGGGGCAGTAGAGAAGGAGGAAGCCCCCACCGCCGGCACCGGCAACCTTGCCGCCAATAGCCCCGGCCTTTCTTGCCATCCGGTAGACGTCATCGATATCGCTGTTCGTAATCTTGCTGGATAGTTGCTTCTTGAGGGTCCAGCCTTCGTGCAGTAGCTCGCCGAACTCATTGAAGGCTCCGCTCATAAGGGTCTGCTTTGCCTGGAATGCGAGCCTGGTCAACTCCTTGAGTAAGTCCATTCTCTCGCTGATGTTCGCCTTCTGTTCGGTGAGGATTTCACTCGACTGCCGGGTGCGGCCGGTGTAGAAGAGGAGGAGGTTTTCATTCAGCTTCCGCTTGTACTCCCGGCTGATGCCGACCCTGTCTGTCTTGACAATATCCTTAAGGAAGGAGATAAACCGCATGTTGCCGTATGCAGAGATGTACTGGTCTTGCTTGCCGATGGGCTTGCCCAGGATGTCGATTTCAATTTGACAGGCCTGCCTGGCCAGGTCCTCGGCGGTTACGGAGTTGCCCCGGTAGGTGTGAAGCGCCTGTAGCAGTCCCACGGTAATGCTGCTGGACGAGCCTAGTCCGGTGCCTTCCGAGGGGATGTCGGCCATAGTGGTTATCTCGACGCCGCTCTCCACGCCGGTCATCCTCATTGCTTCCCGGATTAGCTCGTGCTCGATGTCATCCACGCGGCTGACGATTTCTTTTTTGGAGTAGTTGAGGTATATCATATCGTCAAACCGCTCTTTGACGATGACGAAGGTGAACTTGTCTATTGCCGAACTGAGAACGGCACCGCCGCCGTTCACACTGTAGAAGTCCTCGAAATCGGTCCCGCCGCCAAGAAAGCTCAGTCGGAGTGGAGTCTGCGCAATTATCATCTATGACCCCCGGTATGTTTCTGCGTTGTCGTCAGCATAAGGCTATGTCCCGCCATGTGAGACAAGACTATTCTCACACGTTGGAAGGTCCTAAGTAAGAACCCACTGAACCAGAAGATGGGGCCATTAAGGCAAAGACAACACAGGCCAGATGGCTCGAATTGCATGGGTTCCGGTGAGTCGTAGGTATCAGGATAATGGTACCAGGGGGTCATGGTTGTGGTGATTTTGGCTCTCCCGGCGGCCTGCGGCGCCAGCCGGAAGCGTGGAATCCAGCCGGGCACGCGGATTCTGACGAGGCTCGGGCATTGATGAGCAGTGACGAGAGTACTATAATCAGCAGAGAGCGATTCCTGATGGAGAATCCTAGCGTGGACATGTCAGTGAGGAAAGCGATAAAGATAGACCTGCACATCCATTCCAGGTATTCTTCCGATGGTTGCCTTGAACCTGTGGAGATAGTGAAGATTGCCCGGAAGAAAGGGCTGGGCGGTATTGCCGTCACTGACCACAATACCATCAGGGGTGGAGTGGAAGCTAAGAAATATGAGACAGAGGATTTCAAGGTTATCGTTGGCTCGGAAATAATGACCGGCCAGGGTGAAATAACAGGGCTGTTCCTTACTGATGAAATAAAGACGGGCACTGTCTCCGAAGTAATAGCTGAAATCAGGAAGCAGGGGGGACTGGTCTGTGTACCTCATCCCTTTGATAAGCTCAGGCATTCAGCTTTTCGTATTACACCCGCTTACGTTGACCTGGTAGATGCCATAGAGTGTATGAACTCCAGGTGTGTGTTCCCGCGGTTCAACCGGGAAGCTCTTGAGTTCGCTACCAGGCATCATTTAGCACGCGTGGGTGGCAGTGACGCTCATTACGCAAGTGAAATAGGGCTCGGCGGGATAATCACTCACTCTGACGACATTAGAGAAGCCATCATGCATGGTGAGGTCGAGTTGTTCGGTAAGCGCTCACCTTTGATGAGCCATGTTAGAACGAAAATCGGGAAATACCGCAGGAAACTAAGCTCTCGTATAGTGAGACCTTAAAATAAATGTTTCACCAGTTTCAATATGCCCTGGTCCCAGGCAACGCGGTGACTTACACCGGTTTCAATCCGGCGCGTCTTATATTCATCCAGGTACCAGCGGTAGGTGTCAATCCATACATCGGCGGTAGTTTTACGAGCGGACCAGCCCAGCTGGCTTTGCAGTTTATCCACTGACACATAATGGTCTTTACCAGCGGTTTCATAGACCCATTCGTAGAGCGGCGAGAGATGGAAGCGCTCCAGCACTTTCAGGACCGGTATCACCAGCCACGAGGGAATAGGCTTAACGCGCTTGCCAAAGCCTGCAAAGTCCAGTAATGCCTGCAAGTCTTCCCGCATTGTCTGGAACTGCGTGGCACCGACATTGTATGTATCATTGGCCTTGCTAACCGGTGCTGTGCTGACAAGGTAAATTGCCTCCACAAGGTCATCGATGTGCAGTAGCTGATATCGGTTACGTCCGGAGCCGATGATGGGGATGTTCCTGCCATCCCTGACCCAATCACATAAAATCTGGAAAACACCCAGGCGCTGCGGCCCGGCGAAAGTCTTGGGTCTCAAGACAGGGACACATAGTCCTTTCTCTCTAAAGCTGAAGCAGGTAGCCTCGGCGGCGATTTTGCTTTCTCCGTAGGGCCCCACTCCCTGTACCGGATACTCCTCCGTTACCGGATGTTCTTCGGGAATCCCATAAACGGCGGTTGATGAGATGAAAACAACCCGCGGCACGGCAAGGTCGAGTGCGGTTTGCAGAATCATGTCTGTACCGTCAACATTGATGGAATAAATCTCTTCTCTCGACCAGAGGGGGAGGGCGGCGGCGCTGTGGATGACGGTATCCACGCCTGCCATGGCTTTCGCCATCAGTTCCCGGTCCCGTATGTCTCCTTTGAGAAAGGTAATCTCTTCCTGCAAATCGGGGTAATCAAAGTCGGCAATATCGACACCGGTAACCGCGCAGCCTTTCTCTACAAGACACCTGCAGGTGTGATAGCCCAGAAAACCAGAGGCACCGGTAACAAGATAACGTAATTTTTTACCTGTTTTCAGTCTACTAAGGCCTCTTTAATACTGGTGAAAACATGCACTCCGGACAGTATTCTGCTGGTATTATCGAGTAGCTTCACCAATGTCATTCTAAGGAAGGTGAGATATACTGTCAACTTCAAGGCTTGTTTGTAACCCTGCTTATACTGTGCTCGCCTGGCGGCCTGACTCACACACCTTCTCCTCCATTAGCTTCATGGACAGCCTGCCAGATTCATGTATAATGGTAGCAATATCAGGTATTAAGGTGACAAGATGGTTTTTGCTAGAGATGTGTTGATTTCGCTGCGCCCCAAGCAGTGGTACAAAAACAGCCTTCTTTTTGTCTGTCTTGTTTTTGCCGGTCATCTTCAGAACGCCTCAATGTGGACCACACTGCTGCTGTCAGCGGCATTTTTCTGTCTGCTCACCAGTTGTGAGTATATTATCAATGATATATTTGACAGGGAGAAAGACAGTAAGCACCCCGTGAAAAAGAACCGTCCGATTGCTGCCGGAAGAGTGGGTGTGCGGACGGGAATTCTCATTGCATCGGCACTCGGAACCATAGCGCTGGTCGGCTCTTATTTCATGGTGAACTTCAACTTCTTTTGCATTGCCGCGGGTTATCTGGCGCTGCTTCTTCTCTATACCCTTGTCCTCAAGCACATAATTATTGCCGACGTGATAACGATTGCCATGGGGTTTGTTATTCGCGCAGTGGCCGGGTGTCTGGCGATAGATGTGACTATTTCTCCCTGGCTGATTATTTGCACCTTCTTGCTGGCGATGTTTCTGGCGTTGGAGAAACGCTGGGATGAACTGGTACTGCTGGCCGACGATGCTGAAGACCACCGCCCGACATTGTCCCAGTACTCTACCACACTACTGGAGCACTTCACGACGATTACTGTCGCCGCTACCATCGTGGCTTACCTGATGTATACTACCCTGGCTCAGCACTACGCTACGATGCTGACCGCACCCTTTGCCATCTACGGTCTTCTCCGCTACATGTACCTGGTCCATTATAAAAAACAGGGTGGTGACCCGGTTGTCCTCTTCCGGGATAAAGCCCTGATGGTTAATCTGGCAATCTGGGGTCTGCTGATGTTGGTAATGAGCCTGCGGGGAATTCTGGTCTAGTATCATACCGGTAATATGCACCGGGCAAAGCCAAAAAGTATGACCGAATTGAAATCCGACATAGCTGAGGAGAATCCTCCCGGCAAGTTCTGGCGCAGGATTGTCATCACAGTTCTGGGCGGTATCATCGTCTACGTTGCCCTGTCTTTCTATGCAGACTTTTCCGCCGTGGTCAATACGCTGGCCGGTTTTCGCTGGCACCTGGTTCCCGTCGTGCTGGCCCTGACCCTGCTGAATTACCTGCTCAGGTTCGTGAAATGGCACTATTACCTGCATGTAATCGACGTATCTATCGGTGCCAGGGAAAGCCTGGTGATTTTTTTGAGCGGGCTGTCAATGTCGGTGACGCCGGCAAAAATGGGGGAAGTATTCAAGTCCTATCTGCTGAAACGCCGTACAGGCACGGAGATAAGCCGCACGTTTCCCGTAGTCCTGGCGGAGAGGATTACTGATGTACTCGGTCTGCTGATCCTGGCATCAATCTCCTTTTCTTTCTTCCAGTACGGCATAGAGGTCCTGCTGGCAGTGCTGGCGGTGCTGCTGATGCTGATAGTAACCCTGCAATCGCGGCGTATCTGCTTGAGACTGATTTCCCTCTCGCAGGGGTTGCCGCTGCTGCGAAAGCTGTCTGGCAGCCTGAAGACCGGCTATGAGAGCGCTTACAGTCTTTTTCGGTGGCAACCTCTGCTGACAGCACTGGTAATCAGCGTTGTCTCGTGGGGGTTTGAATGCCTGGCACTCTACTTCGTGCTGGAGGGTTTTGGCATCAGCGCCTCGGTGCTGATGAGCACCTTCGTCTTCTCCTTTTCTTCGCTGGCAGGAGCCGTATCCCTGATACCGGGGGGGATGCTGGTAGCGGAAGGGAGTATTACCGGCTTACTCGTTCTAAACGATATCACCAGGGATATTGCCGCCGGGGCTACCATCATTATCCGCTTCAGCACGCTGTGGTTCGGTGTCATACTGGGTATCTTCACACTGCTCTATAGTGGATTCAAAGCCAGAATCAGGAGTACATGACCTCGATATCCCGCCGTTACCATCCGGACCATCTCAGGGATGTGGCTCCCACAAGAAGACTACCCGGAACCCCGGGATACCGAACGGGGATTTTTATGAAAGCTTTACGATATCTTTACGCAATGTTTATATTCTTTATGGTTAATTTTCACCCTGGTATGTTCTAATAAAGGTGGGAGAGTATACTTATTATGTTCGAGGATACACCACGCGTTCGTTAGAAGTGCATGTATGGATGGAAATGTTGGCCACCTGGTGGATAGCGTGAAGTCCGTTATCAGGCATGGTATGACGTCGGTCTTTAAGCATAGAGGACTGACTGCAAACTGGCGCCTGTGGCTGCTGGCGTGCGTGATGATAGCCTTTATCGTTGTCATGACAATCGACCTCGCCAATGCTGAAGTCAACTCTGCTCGCACCTTCGCCCAGATACTCCTGTTCTTCGTTACTGCCCTGCTCGTCACGGCGCAATACGGCTTCTGGTGGGGCCTGTTCACTTCATCCGTGCTCGGAATCTTCATCGTTTGGCGCATACTTGGCAGTGATAATCCGGGTGACTACCTGCCCCTTTTCGCCGGGCTGATGGTAATACTTTTTACCATTTGCTGGTTGCTTGACCAAACGGACAGGGCGCGGAAGCAAATGGGGGATAGCACTGATATCCTCAAACAGCAGGCAGACAGGCTTGTCGAACTGCTAGATGGCCGCTCGCAGGTAGAAACAGCCATGATGTTCTCGGAAGGCAGGTTACGGGTGATACTGAAAGCGCTTGAGGGTTGGCAGCAACAGTGGGCACAGGTAAAAGATACTGAGGCCCTGAGCTCTATCCTGACACAGTCCATGGTCATGCTGCGGAAGGTGGTTACCGATATCGATGAGCAGGGCAAAGCAGGCCCAGTGGCAGTAGAGCCGATGCCTGATGAATCTACCAGCACACTGGTCGTATCGCCGTTTCACAGCCTGGCGCTTGTGGAGCTATATAGCCGGCTACTTGAAGAACTGCCGAATATCAGGCACTGCGTTCTGGACACCTTTGCAGAGGTCACAGCAACCTTTCGAATTTACGGCCCGGATGCCGCTCAGTTGTCCAAAGCACTGTTGATAATGAGATACCCCCAGGCGGACAGCATCAGCATGCGTGACGACCAGGTGCAGGTGGTGCTCAAAGAGGGTCTGGTGCCATCGGCGGTCACTACCGGTGACAGGGGAACCGGTGCTGTACCGGGTGTACGGGCACCTTCGGAGGAGCTTCCGTACGAACTCGGTGTAGACGTGTTTTTCAACGCACGGCACTACGTGATGACGAGTGGGAATCGTGGTCCGGTGCATTCTCATAGCTGGCGGGTACAGGCGAGACTGGTCAGTCGTGATGTTACCAGTGAGGGTATCACGATTGGTTTCGCCGAAGCCAAGGAAGTGGTCCAGCAGCAGGTCAGCCGGTTCGATGGGGATATCCTGAATGAAATGGAACAGTTTCGAGAGATACAGCCCACTACGGAGAATGTCGCCATGGTCCTGTATGACGGCATCAAAGAAGCAGTCAGGCCGCTCACGGTCAGGCTGACCTCGGTGTGTGTATGGGAGAGCCCTACTAATTATGTGGTGTATTCGGGGAGCAGGGATGTCACGCCTGTGGAATCGGCTGCAAGCCATACTGAATAGGCCAGGCGTTCGCTTTTTTCTTGCTCTTCTGTTAATGGTGGGGGTGGCGTTAAGTGTCTACCATAACCTGCTTTTCCCTGCCGATGCTTTAGAGAAATATCCCTGGTCTTCAGACGGGTGGGGTCACCTGATGAAGGCCGACTTCCTCAGCCAGCAAATTGAAATGGGAAACGCTTATCCTGAACTTTTCCCTGGCTGGTATAACGGTGTTCAGCTATTAAGATACTATGCCCCGCTGCCATATTATGCACTCGTCGGTGTCTTCAGGATTACGGGGGACATCTTTATTGCCGGGAACTGGTTTCTTTTTCTCTGCGGTCTTTTCGGTGCTGCTTCCTTCCTGCTCTACCGTAAGTGGATGGGGTGGCTGCCTGCTTTCCTCGGTGGAGTACTGTTTCTGCTCCTGCCCGATAATCTGCGAGTCGCCTTTGCCGAGGGTAATATCCCCCGGGTAGTGGCCACGGCACTACTGCCGCTGACGGTCTATTTCCTGCTCAGCGTATTGCAGAACGAAAAACGTGTTTACCATTTGCTCTGTTTGACACTACTGGTAGCACTGATAACGCTGTCCCACGCCATGATGGCGGCTATCTTCGCGGTCTGCATGGGTCTCTTCGTCATTATCTACTGGTTCATGGCGCGCACCACCCCGGCAGTAGCAGGTAAATCCCTGGGTGGCATAGCCTGCGGGGTGCTTCTGGCCAGCTGGTGGCTTATTCCCAGTCTGGTGGGCGGCATTGCCGAGATTGACCAGGCTGCCGCCAGTGAATCCGTGGCCCGGATTCCGCTTATCATGTCTCTCAATCCCCTGACCCGCCTTGCCAATAAGGAAGCCTTCTATCTTGGCGTGTCGCTTATTATCGGTATTGGCGTGTTTCTCTACTTCTGGCGCCGCATTACGCCGATGGTAAAAAGCTGGATGCTGGTTGGTATCTTTGCCACACTGCTGGGTTCCACACTGGTATCCGGTATCTATCAATTCATGCCGATGTCACATCTCCTCTGGCCCATCCGCTTTATAAGTTTTGGTGGGTTCGCTCTGGTACTGGGGCTGGCATTCTTCGGTGCCTGGCTCCTGGAAACGATGCGGCCCCGGGTCTGGTACCTGCGGCATGTTGCCTTTGCCGCCCTGGCAGTGATACTGATTTTAGATTTTGCTCCTTCCACGATTCTGGCGGTGGGACGTACCGTTCCCGACGACCTGCTGGAGGTCTCCGGGCAACTCAGCGAACTGGAGGGGTGGCGCGAGGCTACCCTTGACCTGAGTCGGTTCGGTTCGGCCCCTTCCTACCTGGTGACGGCGGTCGGGGGCCGGGAGCAGGTATTCGGCTGGGCCTACCAGGGCTGTGCCACCGTGCCGATTATCGCCAGCATTAATTCCGCCTTTGAGGAAGGCTATGACGCCTACGCAGTTGATCGTCTGGACCGTCTGGGTGTGGATGACGTCATTCTGCTGAAGGGAATCAGCATATCGGAGACTGTCCAGACCAGCTTGCCCAACCATGGCTATCAGCTGGTGTATGATGGCTCCAGGGTGAGTCTATACCACAAGGATGGTGTGCCGCGGGCTTCCGAACTGGGACATGGTATTCTGGGGATTGGAGATGGGACTTACAACCTGGCACTACTATTCCCGCAGACGGAAGCGGGTAAATCGGCCTATGTAGATGATTACGAGCTTGATTTCCTGAAGCAATATGACTGCGTTGTCCTTTCTCGATTTAACTGGCACAATAAGTCCAGGGCAGAAGCATTAGTGACCGCCTATGCCGGGCAGGGTGGCAAGCTCGTAATTGACCTGACCGGTTCGCCTCTGGATATCCTGGCAAAGGAACCGCGTTTCCTCGGTGTCTACGGGGAGCCGGTTAGTATACTCTATCAGGCTATACTGCATACAGACGGCAGGGAAGAACCGCTGCTGCCTTTCCGCGCCGATTGTCTACCCTGGCACTCCTTCACGCCGCAGGGTCTTGATGAGGTGATGGTAACCTTCCCGTATGCCGGTGTCGATGGTATTGCCCTGGGTTACAAGACGATAAATGGTGGCCGCGTGACTTTTCTGGGGCTGAATCTTATCTATCATGCGATTCTAACGGACGACCCTGTGGCCATCCGCCTTTTGGAAGATGAGCTCGGTATGGCTACCGAATCCGTCGTGGAACGCCGGTCAATTATCCTGGAAGATTACCGTGCGGCTGAGGATGGCTACCGTTTCAGTATCGAGCTGGCGAAGGAGACCGATATTGTCGTCCCGGTAGCTCACCATGACGGCACCGTAGTAGAGATAGACGGTGTGGCAGTGCCTACGGTATCTATTGACCACATGGTGTCTTTCACGGCGCCGGAAGGCCAGCACAGCATCTATATCACCGTTATGGGCGTACCAGCGGAGACCATTGGTAAAGTAATCACCGGTGTGGGTATACTTGGTTTGGTACCCCTCCTGGCTGGTAGGAGACGCCTGCAGCGTTTCCTGGGGAGGCGAAGCTAATGAGAAAGGGAATACCGGGCGTTTGCCGGATACTACTGGCCACCATCCTTACCGTGGCTCTTATCACGACGATGTTTGGCATCACCCCGGGTGCTGCCTATGCAGCTGCGCCGGTGATTACGCTTGATAGCGATTTCTCTGACTGGACCGGGCAGATGTACATCACCGACCCAACAGGTGATGCCACTGATGGTGACAAGGATATCACCGCTTTCTACTGGGCGAACAACCCTGATGACGAGATGTGTTACTGGATGATAGCCCGGGTAAATTCAACAAAAAATGTGAACTATCAGGTGCAATTTGATGCCAACAACGATGGTGATTTTGCTGATCATGTTGACCGGTTGGTAGAAGTGGATTACAAACCGATGAATGACGATAGCAAGGTGACCGTAACCGTGCTATATGCGGACAACGGTAGGAAGATAAGCGAGACCAATAACAATGACTGGGGTGAATCCAAGAATGAAGGTGCCAGCAAAGTGGAGTTTGGCGCAAGCTTTGAAGACCTCGGCATCAGCATCGGGCAGACGATAAGGATGTACGGTATCAGCTATATCGGCAAGTGCTACGGCGGGGATGTATACAGGAATGACGGAGATGAGGGAGATGAGGGAGATGAGGATGATGAGGATGAGGACGACCCAGGTCTTCGGGGGGAGAGCAAGAATAGCTGCCACATCAGTGACCGCGTACCGGATAGCGGAGATGTCCAGTGGGCACCTGTTCCCGTACTGGGATACCCGCTACTGGTGGCGGTGATGATGCTGGGAGGAACGGCTATCTGGTATTTCACCGGGAGGCGCAGGTGGAGCTCTCTGTAATAGTCTCTCTGGCGGCAGTCTGGTTGCTGGTAGTATACTTCTTCTACCGGAACCGTATCTGGCTGCTATACTACCTCGTCGGGGCTATCGGCCTTGCTTTCATCATCATTTTCGTGGGCAGGGCTTTCTTCCTGGAAGCGGCCATGGAGCAGGTCGTGGCGCAGACAGTGCACCAGATATGCAAGCTGGCGGGCATCCCGACAAAGATATTCGAGTCGGCACCGGGGGCATTGCTGGTGATGGTTATTGCGCAGGACATTGGCTGGACGGTAATACAGATAGGCATTGAGTGCTCCGGGTTGCTGGAGACCTCCGCCATGCTGGGTATGGTGCTCTTCTACCCCGGATGGTCATGGGGTAAACGGTTAATCCTGACAGCTATCGGCGTTATTGCCATTTACTTCGCCAACATCATACGCCTTTTCTTCATCGTGGAAATACTCCATCACGGCGGGAAGGATACCATTTTCATTTCCCATACCATTGCCGGAAGGGCAATATTCTTCATTATTGTGGTCGGTATTTACTGGTTTGTCATCACGCGTCCAACTCTGAGTACAATACGCAACAAACTCCGCAAGGAGATGGCAGTATGACCGATACCCTGCTTTCCTTTTTGCTGTTCTGGGCGATATGGTTACTTGTGCCGCTTGCGATTGACGGCACCACAGCGCTGGCCTATTTTATCAGCGTCTGGCGGTCAGAGCGTCACAAACTGCGGCAGCGCCTGGCTGTCGAGCAGACTTACTTCCCGCTGGTGAGTATACTAATACCGGTACATAATGGCGCACCCTATCTGCAGAAGTGTATTGAATCAATCAGGCTGCAGTCCTATCCCCATGAAAAGCTGGAGATTTTCGTGGTGGATAATATGAGCGATGACGGCAGCTTCGATGTTTTTAAGGTGGAGCAAGACAAGCCTTTCAAAGGCAGCCTGCAGTGGGTCTCCATACCCAGGCGCGGTAAGGCATATGCACTAAATGCCGGCATACATATGACTCGCGGGGAGTATATCGCCAATATTGACTGCGATATCAGGATGCACACGGACGCGGTGCTGAATATGGTAAAGGCTTTCACCGCCGACCCTGAGCTTGCTGCTGCTACCGGCAGCGTGGAAATACTACCACATAACGGTAATGGCTCTGACCCCTTCCGGCACCTGCTCGCCGAATGCGAATTCATGGAGTATTTCACCAGCTTTCACGTTGGGCGCCAATACCAGAGCAATGTGAACAGTCTGTTCACGCTGGCGGGGGCGTATTCCATGTTTCGCCGCGATATATTGCTGCGAACATTCCTTTATGATAAACAGACGGTATCCGAGGATACCAAGATGACCTTTGACCTGCATAAAATCTTCAGTAAAATGAAAAAGAAGTGTGTGGGAGAAGCAGTGGTCTATTCGGAACCTACACCCTCGCTATCCGCATTCTATTCGCAGAGAGTCCGCTGGCAGCGGGGGCAACTCGAAGTAGTCTCGCTTTTCCCTGAATTTGTGCACACTCCCTTTCATCTCCATGGGCTGGCGTCATCAAAATCGATGGTCGTAGACCATACGCTCGCTTTTGCCCGCGCGGTATGGACATTCCTCCTGCCTATGTTGTATTTCCTCGGGTACTCGATGGGCATGGTATTCACCGCCAATGTAGTAATGTACGTCTGTTACATAGGTGTGGAGGTAGCTTACTACATTACTGCCCTTATGCTTGCCGATAATGTCGTCAGAAAGCGGTTGCGGCACAACTGGTGGCTCTGCGCCGTGCTGCCCATGTACCGGTTTATCCTCTTCTGGTTCCGCTTCGGCGGTTTCCTTTCCGTCCTTACCGAGCCTGCGGAATGGAAAGTGAAAGACCCTGTCGCCCAGGTACGTGAGGGCTTACACCAGTTGCGTCAGGACCTGGGCCGATGGCGGTTTATACGGTAGTGTGAGATAATCAACCGGCTTTTGCGATAAGGGGACTCTGCCTGGTACGCCCGTCACACAAGGCGAGAGGGGACAGAGCAGTGCTTGTTGCGACTGGGACGACGTCACTATGAGGATTGGGGTGGCACTACGGTAGTTACCGGTGAGGTTGCCAGGCACACCCGATTCTTGCCGGCTCTCTTGGCTTCGTACATGGCTTCGTCTGCCTTCTTGAGCAGACCTTCGGCACTGGCAGCATGGGACGGATATGAAGCTATCCCGATACAAACACTGAATCCCACCTCCCGGTCGTCCATCCGTATCCGGGAAAGGTGCGCTTCTGACCATAGCCTTTGCCCGACTTCGCTAGCGCCAACCAGGTCTGTGTCGGGCGTTAGCACCACAAACTCATCGCCCCCCAGGCGGGCGGCTACATCCGCAGCTCTGGCCCTGGTTTTGATAATCCTGGCCAGTTCCTTCAGCAGGACGTCACCCTGGTCATGGCCAAAACGGTCGTTGACAGTCTTCAGGTCATCCACGTCAATCATTATCAGCGATACAGCGGTCTTATTCCTCTTCGCACGGGCCAGTTCCCGCCGTATTTGCTCCATCAGGTACCTGCGGTTATAAAGACCGGTGAGACTGTCGGTGAAGGCAACTTCCACAGCCCTCTCATACATCTGTGCGTTCTCAATGGCGACGCCTATCTGACTGGCAATTGAACCAAGTAGCCGCAGGTCTCGCTCTACAAAGTCTCGTGAATCATGGCTGCCCATGCAGATTGTCCCCAGTATCTTCTCTCTCGCTATTATAGGTACAGAATAGAGTGAACGAAGCCCCATACTCTGCAGCACTATCAGGTCAGACTTCATGCCGGCCGAGGTATCGCTCAATATGACCGCTTTCCCCGAAAGTGCCGCCCGACCTGCAAAGCCCTTGCCGAGTTTCATTCTCGCCATCTTGTACACAGAGTTGGCAGAGAACCCGTGGTGAGCTTCCAGCACCAGTTCATTGGTCTGTTCATCAAGCAGGTGTATCCCTGCCGCTCTTACCTGGATGGCTTCGGTTATACTCTCCAGCACACCCTGTAGCAGTTCGGCCAGATTGAGGCTCTGCCCCAGCTTGGTGCTAATCTCCAGCAGTGTCTCGATTTGGTCGGTGTATTCCCGGGACGTGGCCTCGGCAATCTTTCGTGTAGTGATGTCCATCAATGTGCCCAGCACTGCCCTATTCCCGCCGTATTCGATTGATGTGACTCGTTCCGAGACCCAGAGAGTTTCCGTGTCCTTCTTAAGCACCCTGAACTCGTAGGGAAGATTGCTATGGCCCTTCAGGGACGCTATCGCCTTCGCTCTGGCCTCCTCTTTATCCTCGGGATGAATGAGGTCGGTAGAGCGCATCCCTAGCAACTCATCGTTCGTATAGCCCGATATCTCTACCATGACACGATTGACGTATGTGAAACGTCCATCCTGCACAAGGTATATCACTGTGGCCGCCGACTCTGTCATCCCTCTTAATAATTCCTCGCCCTGCCGCAGTGCTTGTTCCGCTTTCTTTCTCTCTGTTACGTTGGCGATTACGCCTATCGAACCGGTCACCTCTCCATCCGGCCCCTTGAATACGCTCAGCGAGAGGTCAACATCGATGATTCCCCCGTCCTTCCTGATAACTCTGGTCTCCATGTGGTGCTGCATACCTTTTCGCCTGGCATTCTGCGACCCTATTCTCCGCCACTCTTTCTCCGGGTAAAGAGACCGGACAGGCCGCATGTGCAGGTCAGCGGCATCCATCACCAGCAGGGACTCGGCAAATTTGTTCCAGAAGACTATGTTCTCATTCTCATCAGTTACTATTATGGCCACCGTCGAGTTCTCAAAGATAGTCCGGTAGTTTTCCTCGGTTAGCAGCGGGTGTCCACTCGGTCTCTTGCTGCCGGTGGATTCACCGGCCGCTGCCTGCGTCTTGCCTCGCACTAACCTGGATTTATTTGCCATACCTCATTCCCTCAATGTGCAGCCAGCGTGTTACCCTGATACGCCTGTAAATTGTCGCCCAGAATTGCCCCGGCTTACCACATGACAAACCCACTCCGGGCAAGAACCAAACTACCACATACCAGGCATTTCTTCAACCTCCTTGTCACCAAAGAGCGTTATCGGTCGTCAGGTACGAATAATCAACAGCACACGAGCAGTCATAATATAATGAAAATTGCCAACCTCTGGAGCGGCGCGAGTCTTCCCTCCCGAAATGACACCTGACAGACGTCCTCAGGATTCTATTACCGACTGGCTGTCGGGTGCAATGTTGACCTGGTTCAGAGAAAATATCCATTTGGCTCTCGTTTGTTGCCTCTCTACGCCTTATAGCCAGTGTAGATTGTAAGATAGTATGAGTTTAGAGTCTGCCGGGATGACTGGTTTATTGCACGTTGGGAAAGTGAAACGTGGTAGCCAAAGTCGGGTCGGCGTGAAGCAATATGCAAGCGGCAACTGATGAATCGAGATGGGGAATGTTGGGTTGACATTTTCCCATAGCGCTTGCTTTTAGGGTTTTAATTGGCACCACTGCCGTATAATGAGCGAAGGACTGCAGCTTAGACGTGTTCGGGTATGCAGTGAAATTTACGAGCCCGGCGCAGGTAACGGAGGATAACGTGAGAAGCGCCCTTGCCTATGAAAGCATCCGGCAGAAACACGGTGAACTGCTAGGGGCTATGGACGGAATCATCCATGCCATGTCAGTGGTGGTGGAAACACGAGACCCATATACCGCCGGCCACCAGAAGCGGGTAGCCGTTATTGCCTGCGCCATCGGGAGAGTGATGGAGCTCTCCGAGTGGGATATAGAAGGCATACGTATTGCCGGACTGCTCCACGATATCGGCAAGCTGGCAGTACCCGCCGAGATCCTCACCAAGCCGGGCAAGATCAACACCACCGAGTTGAGCATCATCAAGAGCCACTCACAGGTGAGCTACGACATCCTCGAACTGATAGAATTCCCCTGGCCGGTGAAACAGGCCGTTCTCCAGCACCACGAAAGACTGGACGGTTCAGGCTATCCTGATGGCCTGTCCGGTGACGACATCATTATCGAGGCAAAGATATTGAGCGTGGCCGACGTCGTGGAGGCAATCTCATCTCACCGGCCCTACCGTCCCGCTCTCGGTCTGGAGTACGCCATGAGAGAAATTATCAAGCAGCGCGGTATCCTCTTCGACCCGAGGGTGGTTGATGCCTGCCTGAAGCTCTATGAAGAGAAGGACGCTGACCTGGAGCAGCTCCAATAACCTACCACAGTTGGTAAACAGACTGCGGGAAAGCTGGCCTGAGAGATACCAGAATTCGTGACCTGCAGCACAACCACCACCAATCCCTCCCTGGTAATAACCATCCCGCTCGGGTCTGCCTCCGGGACAACTCGCCCTATCTTGATTACGTCTGGAGCAAGTTCTCCATCTTTTCCTCGGGGCTTTTTAGCTTCCTCTATTATGTCTGTGTTCTGAATCACCACAAGCCTCCTCGCGGTGTCCGTCAGAGGTTAGCGATTATTATTAGGGTGATAATAATATTGACAACACCTCACAACAATTGTAAAATAATTATACGATGCCTGGCTTGAAAATAACACAAGTGCAATCCCAGCAAATGCGGCAGGAATTAAGACAGATCCTCCGCATAGAGCAGGCCAACCTGCTGCAAATGTCTGAGGGAGACTTTCATAAGATTCTCAACGAGATAGAAAAGGCACCTCTTTTTATAAGGCTCTGTCAGAGAGATAAGATAATCCGACAACAGAAAATTCCCAGAACCGATATTTCGACCCGCTTTTTTCAGCCCAAAGATGAGTTAGTAGCCGATGGAGGTTCTCTTGATGCTGAGTCCCTGGTACAGAACAAGGAACAAATCGTTCGTCTGATAGAAAAGCTGGGAATAGAAAAATTCAAGCGCTACTTCCTGTTTCCTGAATCAGGAATGACCCCGGAAGAGATTGCTGAGGAATGCAGTCTGAATATCTCGGAAGTCCAGGAGATTAACAGCCTTATCGATGACTTCTCTATACTAAGCGAGTTTTACCACCCTTCCGCTTTAAGCTCAAAGGTAATTCATTATTCAAAGATTGCCTCGATAGAGAGGCAGGGTGATAGCTTCATAATCGGGTACTACAATGCATCTTCTGCCCGAGGACGGTATTTGATTGATTATGAGAGCTTTGAAGAGTTGAAGACTAAAGGGGCTCTTACCAGGGATGAGGCCAGGGAAGCTAAGCAGCTATTCAAGAGGCTGGAACTAATCAATAGCCGCCAGGACACGGTAAATCAGATACTGCAAGGCATTATTGATAAGCAGGCACTCTACCTGGACTGTGGTGCTCCGAACTCGCTCTTACCCTTCAGCCAGAAGGAACTGGCTGAAAAAATCGGTATTGCTCCCAGCTCTATTAGTCGCGCTATAAACAGTAGAAGCCTGGAAACACCCTGGGGTGCAGAGATTCCCCTCAAGGATTTTTTCCCCAGGCCGAAGAAGTTTAAAAAGGAATTAATCAGAAAGGTCCTTGAAACTGAGGAGGGGCTTTCTTCAGATGAGGCAATCAGGGCTAAGCTCCAGGAGAAATATGGTGTGGTTCTTTCTCGCCGCTCAGTGGCTAATCTGAGGAAAGAGTTGAAAGTCCCCGCCACCCGGAGCAAGAATAAGTATCTTCCCTATGAAAGCGAGGGGGTTAAATGAGTATAGTTCATACCGACCGGGCAAAGTGCCAGGGTTGCTATGTATGTGTACGCAACTGTCCGGCCAAGGCAATCAAGATAAGAGACGGTCTGGCTGAGGTAGTAAGGGAACGTTGTATTGACTGCGGTCTCTGTATACGTGTCTGTGTCACGAATGCAAAGCAGGCGAAGAGCGACGTGGAAGAGGTCCGGCAATTATTAGCCCATCATCCTGATGTGATAGCTGTGGTTTCATCCTCCTTCCCTGCTGCAATACTCGATTGTACACCCGGACAGCTTGTAACCTCTCTTAAAAAATTGGGATTTACTGATGTGATGGAGGCAGCCTTCGGCGCTGAGCTCATTAGCAGGGAATACATCCGCATCATTAATGAAAGTGAAGGTAAACCTGTCATCTCGTCTAACTGCCCGGCGGTGGTATCCTACATCGAGAAGTACTACCCCTCAATACTCGGTAATTTAGCACCCATTGTTTCGCCCACTATTGCCATGGGTAGAATAATCAAACAACGCTATAATGCGCAGGCTAAAGTGGTCTACATTGGTGCTTGTATCGCCAAAAAAACGGAAACCACAGATGATAATATTGACGGTGTGGTAGATGCCGTACTGACCTTTATGGAATTAGAGCGTATGTTTGCTGACGGGGGAATTAACCCGGGCGGTGAGGAGGAACAGGAATTCTCCGGTCCCAAATCTAACCTTGGCCGGCTGTTCGCCATATCAGGGGGTCTGCTTAAGGTGATGGGGCTTAATGATGACATATTGAAAAATGATGTTATCAGTGTTCATGGCAGGGAGTATGTCCTCAAGATTCTTGGGGAGATTGCTCGAGGTGACATCACTGCCAGATTTGCCAACCTGTATTTTTGCCATGGGTGTATTGATGGACCATTTATTAATAATGAGCTCAGCGGTTTCAGCCGGAAGGGACTCATTGCCAGATATACCAGAAATAACGCAGACCCGATTCAAACCGAGAAAGATATCGAACAATATGCCGATATCGACCTCAGCCGTAAATTTAGCGGGCAAAATATCTATCTACCTACTCCCAGCGAGGAGGAAGTTCAGAATGTCCTGGAGGTGATGGATAGGGCAGACCCCAGTGTCCAGATGGATTGCGGCTCTTGTGGTTACGCCTCCTGTCGGGAGTTGGCTGTCGCCGTTTGCCAGGGTCTGGCAGAGGTTACTATGTGCTGGCCTTATCTGCTGCAACAATTGGAGGGGACTCAGGAAGACCTTATCCAGGCGGAGAAGCTTACCTCTCTGGGTCAGATGGCAGCTTCTATTGCTCACGAGGTCAATAATCCTCTCGCTGGTGTCCTTATCTATACCAAGTTGCTGGCTAAGAATATATCCGCTGAGAATATCGGTAAGGAAAAATCGCTGGACTACCTGAATAAAATGGATACGGAACTCACGCGCAGTTCCAAGCTAATCCGTAATCTCCTGGATTTTGCGCGCCAGTCGGCGCCGACCCTCAGGCTGGTAGATATTAACCAGATTATCGAGCAGACCTTTAGCGTCGCTGGTCACCAGGCTGATTTGCAGAATATTAAGGTGATAAGAGAACTGAGCCCTGACATACCTGAGGTTATGGCTGATTTCGACCAGCTTCAGCAGGTTTTCACTAACCTTATCATGAACGCTATCCAGGCAATGCCAGAGGGAGGGGAATTAACCATTCGCACCTCGATAGGTAATAGCGGCCAGCTCAAGATGGAAGTTGAAGATACGGGTAGTGGTATTTCTCAGGAGAACATGCGTAAGCTCTATACCCCCTTCTTCACGACCAAAGAGAAAGGGAAAGGCGTAGGTCTGGGACTGGCTGTGGCCCATGGAATCATCCAGCGACATCACGGAAGGATTGAGGTACAAAGTAAGCAGGGAAAGGGAACCACCTTTACTGTTTACATGGAGGCTAACCATGCAGGAAAAGGCTAAAATCCTCGTTGTTGATGATGAGACTATTGTCCGCGAATCACTTAGTGACTGGCTAAACGATATCGATTATCGGGTATTCGCTGCAGAGAGTGGTTCTCAGGCCCTGGAAATCCTGGAAAAGGAAAGAATGAGCATTATCATTGCTGATTTAATGATGCCGGGGATGGACGGGATAGAGCTCATGAAGAGAGCCAAGGAAATCGTCCCTACTGTAGAGGTAATCATTATTACCGCTTTCGGGAGTATCCCCACTGCCATCAATGCTATGAGGGAAGGTGCCTATGACTATGTCGAGAAGCCCTTCTGCCCGGAGAGGGTATCGCTGCTGGTTGAGAAACTGGTGGAGCATCAAGGGCTAATCGAGGAGAATATTTCCCTGAACAAGAAGCTGGAGCAGCGCTACGAGTTTGAGAATATCACTGCTAAAAGCCCCAAGATGCAACAGGTGATAGAGCTAATAAAAGTTGTAGCCCAGAGTAATGCCACTGTATTGATTACGGGTGAAAGCGGTACCGGCAAGGAGCTGGTGGCCCGTTCCATTCACTCTCAGAGCTATCGTCGGAAAAAGCCCTTTATCGCTGTCAATTGTGCCGCTTTACCTGAGAGTTTGCTGGAGAGTGAGCTGTTTGGGCATGAGAAGGGTTCCTTTACCGGGGCTTATGCTCAGAAGAAGGGGAAATTTGAGGTGGCTAATAGAGGGACCCTTTTTCTGGATGAGGTTGGCGATATGAGTACCAACATTCAGGTCCACCTGCTCAGGGTACTGGAGGAGAAGGAGTTCACAAGGGTTGGTGGTAATGAGCTGGTCAAGACCGATGTCAGGGTTGTTACAGCAACCAATAGGGATATTAAGAAGGCGGTGACCAGTGGGGCATTCCGTGAAGACCTCTATTATCGATTAAACGTAGTCACTATTGAATTACCTCCATTAAGGGAAAGAAAAGAGGACATACCTCTCCTGGCCCAGCATTTTCTGGAGCAGTTTACCGTGGAGAACCAGAAGAAAACTATCGGGTTTTCCCCTGAGGCTACCGATTTTCTTTTGAAATACGAGTGGCCTGGCAATGTTCGGGAACTGGAGAATGCTGTTGAGAGGGCAGTCATACTAACAAAGAATTCCTATATCGAAGTGGGAGACCTGGCTCAGGACAATCCGATGTTAGTTCATTCCGCGCTGTCAGGAAAAAGCCTGAACGAGGTTGAGAAGAACCATATTCTGGATGTACTTACTAGAACTAACGGGAATAATAGCGAAGCTGCCAGAATCCTGGGGATTACCAGGATGACTCTGTATAATAAAATCAAGACATTTGGGCTGACTGTAAAGAAATTAGACAACGGCTGATTAATTCTTTTACATATAGATAGTCTGCTTCAAGCAAAGAGTAAGGCTGTCCGGGATATCCTGGGCAGCCTTTTTATTTGGCAAGATAATTGCACCTTATTAGTGTAGAGGTAGTGAAATGGTCGAGCCAGCAATCTTAAAGAGTCAAGTAATAAATGAAGGAGGTCGGAACATGAAACCCATACTGATTGTCGAAGACGAGGCTATTATGAGGGAGTCTCTGGAAGACTGGCTTAAGAATAGTGGCTATCAAGTGGAAACCGCAAAGGAAGGGGACGAAGCACTAAGAGTTCTCGGGGAACGGGACTTTGGTATCGCCGTCCTTGACCTGAAGTTGCCGGGTAAGGATGGACTTGAGGTGCTACGTGAGGCAAAAGAGAGAAATCCAAAGATTAAGGGAATCATCATTACCGCTTATCCTTCAGTGGAGACAGCCGTAGAGGCAATGAAAATGGGGGCTATCGATTACCTGCCCAAGCCTTTTGACCTTAATGAACTGGAGGAGCTAATCAGTAAGACTCTGGGGCCGATCCAGGTTGAGATAAGACCCAAGGTAGCCGTTGAAGAAACTGTAGCTGAGCCGGTTGAATTAGAGATGGTTGAAGTTGAGGAGGTTGAGGTAGAGGAGGATATTACCATTGCTCAAGGGGAAGCCCCGGTTCACTTCAAGCAGGGCAAAGCTCATTTTGAGGCCGGTAGGTATGCCCAGGCACTCAGAGAATTTCAGGCTGTTCTGGAAATTACACCGGAGGATATCGAGAACAGGGTATGGGTCCAGAAGGCGAAAAAGGCGTTAGTTGAACCGCAGGGTGAAGCTGCAGTACAGGGAGCAGTGAAAACCAGGAATTGTGTCTGGGTGGGCATGGGGATGGTGTCACATCGTATCTGCACCAACAACTTTAATTGCGTAACCTGTGAGTTCGACCAGGAGATGCAGGACAAGCTGGCTCGTGGCGAAACTTCAGAGGCTGGGACTTCAGATGTTGATGCCGCCATGGAAAAGCTTCTGTCATTACCCGGTAATAAGAGACTCTGCCGTTATGCTCTTAAGGGTGACGTCTCTTTCCGGCTATGCTCCCGTCTATACGCTTGTGATACCTGTGAATTCGGTCAGATGATGGAAGATATCCAGCAGCAGAAGCTGGAACAAAAAGCAATTGCGCTGGCTGCCCGAAAAAAGGTACTGGTATCTTACTACATAGACCCGGAGAAGTGCCAGGGGTGCATGATTTGTCTCCGGAAATGCCCGGTGGAGGCTATCATCGGTGACAAAAAACTGGTCCATGTTATTGACCAGGAGAAATGCACCAAATGCGGGACATGCCTTGAAGTTTGCCCACCACGCTTTGGTGCCGTTACGATGTTATCTGGCGTGAAAGTGCCCGAAACCATTTCGGGTGGGCCCGAAACCGTTCCGGAGGGGACAGAAGCAGTACGCAGCTGATTTGATGAAGAAATAAGGGAACAAGGCACCGATAGTAATCGAGGAGCAGGTCTCTGGCCTGCTCCTCCTCTATTTATAATTACCGGGAGACGATTGGCTTAACGTATTACGTGAGGCAATGAAAGAGGGCATTATCGATTACCTGCCCGAACCCTTTGCTCCGGGTAAGTTCAGGGAAGGCACACATTTGATGCCTGTCGTGGGGAGCATTGCCCGGCCGGTCTTTGTCCGGAGCGAAGTGGGCAGGGTTCTACCTCCTTGCTGGTGGCCTCAACGGTAATCGACGAATACGCGCTCTTTCGCCAGAAACGTGGTAGACCGGGCGAAGTCGATAAACTTGCTTTCATCCTCCGCCGCAAGCTGTCCACTTCGGATTCTCTCCGGAGTAGGTACCGAGGTACCGACCCGATCGAGCCAGAGCTCGGCGTGGCCGGTGTAGGGCTCGACAACGGTGCCCCGGGCCTCGCGCAGTGTGTCTTCGAGCTCGTCCTCATAGCGGTGCACCTGGATGTAGCGCTTGATGTGACCCGCCGCGGCAGTCCGGCGGATGAGGGGTCCGTGGGAAGTACGCCAGTAGAGCTGGGCTTCCTCCAGGGACAGGTTCGCCAGGTGTCGAAGAGGATAGTATAGCTTCACCAGGGAGCTCATTTCTGTGGCGACCAGATTCTCCGGTGAAGGGTTTACCTGAGGGTACTCGTAAGCGAACCACAACGGCGACTTGGGGAGGTCGATGAACTTTGCTTCGTCCTCGAGTAGTTCCTTGCCAGCCGCCTGACCCCGTGGGGATTCGTTGGCGGCAACCATTTCCTCGCGGCGGTTCCACCACAGCTCGGCCACGCCGTCGTACGGCTCCTCCATCTTACCGCGTGGCCCCCAGCGTTGCGTTGCGCTCGCTTCGTCATCTTCCAGGGTATGGACCTGGACGTAGCGGAGCATGTTGAGGCGTTGGGCGTGGCTGGCCACCAGCGGTCCGTGGTTCTCCCGCCAGTACTTCTGGAACTCGGCCAGTGACATCTCCGGCTTGCGCCGTAGAAGATAGGTAAGACGAATCATGTTCAAGCTCCTTTCGAGGAGGATAACCTCTCTCATTGTGATATTCGTGGACGGGAGCCCGGCGGTTGACAGTAGAATGAGCCTACCGGGGAGCCCCGCATGGTTGTCTCTTACAGTACCTTAATCGTATAGGAAATGTAAACACCCTGCACTCGTCCGGTAGGTTAGTGATACTCCAGTACAGCCGATGCTGCTCGCTACCGGATATGTATACGTGTGGGAAGCAGGCAAAGCCTGCTTCCCACATAAGAAGAAAACTTCCCCTTCGCAGGGAGTTGTATCACCCTTCTATCTGAACGAGAGCATACTCAAGCAGTACCCGAATTGACGATGTAGTCGGAGGAGAGCAGTCTAATAGATACGGTTACAGCCACTTTATAAGTATCACCTTGACAAAAACATCTCACCGGACTAGATTATCCACTATCCAGTGGGTAATATTGCTATTTGTAGTAGCGCACACCAACCTAACCGGGAGGAGGAGATAGTATGGCTGCCGTTCTTGAGGGTATAAAAGTGATTGACCTTTCTCAGGTGGCCGCCGTGCCGCTGTGTGCCCGGCACCTGGCTGACTTCGGAGCGGACGTGCTCCACATCGAAAACCCCGTGACAGGGGACTCCTTCCGTGGCTACCAACTCTCCCAGGAGGAACTACGTGCTGCTGCGCCATCGGAGTTTGGCTACAACTGGGAGAACTACAACCGTAACAAACGCAGCGTTACCGTCGATGTGGCACAGGAGACCGGCCGGGATATTATTTATCGGTTCGTAGAGCAGGCAGATGTACTCGTCACGAATTTCAGACCGTCCGAACTGGAGCGCTACCGGATGGACTACAAGACGCTAAGCATGCAAAACCCCCGGCTCGTCTGGGGTTGCGTAACCGGTTACGGAAGAGAAGGGCCGGAGAAGGATGCACCGGCCTATGACGCCACTGCTCTCTGGTACCGTTCGGGTATAGCCCACATGCTGACGATGCCGGGTTCTGTCGGGGCTGCGATGCGCCCGGCCTTCGGGGACAACATTGCCGCGCTGGTCCTGGCTTATGGCGTTATGCTTGCCCTTTTCCAGCGTGAGAGAACCGGCGTCGGGCAGGAGGTGGATGTTTCCCTGCTGCATACCGGGTTATACCAGCTTGGTTTCGACATTGCCGGGGCCCTGGTCACAGGGCTGGACTACGCTGACTGGCGGGCCGAGCCTCCGGCGGAGCTGGTTGAACAGGCCCGGGCAGCCATGGTGCCAATAGCTGCCTTCCACCGCAGCAGGTCGAATAATCCGCTCGTTGGCGCCTATATAACCAGCGATGCGCGGGTGATTGTTATCGTCGCTTTACAGCCGGACCGCTACTGGGGGCGTGTCTGCCGTGCCATCGGCCGCGAGGATATGGTCGATGATTCACGATATAGCACCTTCGAAGGACGTGCCGAACACTGCAGCGAGCTACAGCAGCTACTTGCCGATGCCTTCATAAACAAGACGCTCGAAGAGTGGAAGGTGCTTCTGGCAGGAGTGCCTTTCGCTGCTTACCAGAGCCTCAGGGAGGCGGTAAACGACCCTCAGGCTCGTGCCAATGGATTCTTCATTCCCTGCGAGCATCCCACCCAGGGGTCTATCGACGTTATCGCCAGTCCAGTCAAGCTTGGTAAGTCTCCGGCAACCTACAGGATGCCGGCGCCCGAGTTTGGCCAGCATACTGAGGAAGTCCTCCTTGAGTACGGTTATGACTGGGATGACATCATCCGTTTCAAGGAGCAAGGCATTATCGCCTAGTACGCAGTTGTAGAAAGACCAGCCAGTATGTTCCGCGGGGTGAGACCCTTCAGCTTCGGCCTGCTGGCAAAGCCAGCAGGTAATCTCAGGGTGACACGCTGTTGACATGTCATTCTGAGCCGGGGCTCCGAGCGTAGCGAGGAGACACAGAATCCGAATGTTGTGCGGATTTGTGCAACTGAGTACTAGACCCAGCCGCGGAGCTTCATTGCTTCTACCACGCGTTCCACAGCCCGCACGTATGCTGCTTGTCGCATATTTATCTTGTATTCACGGCTGGTATTCAGCACAGAGTGATACGCCGCGGTCATTCTCTTATCAAGTCGTTCGCGGACTTCAGATTCCTCCCAGGAGTACATGGAGAAGTTCTGGACCATCTCGAAATACGAAACTGTCACACCACCGGCGTTGCACAGGAAATCAGGTATGACATGAATGCCATTACGGAATAGAATCTCATCCGCCTCCGGTGTAGTTGGGCCGTTGGCCAGCTCAGCAACAATCCTGGCCTTGATATTTGGAGCGTTCTTTTCGGTTATGACGTTTTCTATTGCGGCTGGAATAAGAATATCCACGTCAAGTTCCAGGAGTTCTTCAGCGGAAATCGATTCCATATTCGGCAGGTTACAAACTGTGCTGGTTGTGGTCTTAATTGAATAAGCGGCTTCAGGGTCAATACCATCTTCTTCAACCTTGCAGCATACGCCGCCTTTGCTGTCACATACAGCGATTATCCTGGACCCGAAGAGCTCATTGCATAGCCTGGCAGCATGATATCCGGCATTACCGTAGCCATGCACTGCGACTGTAGCCTTGCTCAGGTCAATACCAAGTGTGCTGGCAGCTTCGCGGATAGTAAACATCCCACCACGAGCTGTAGCGTCACCCCGTCCGGGAGAACCACCAATTGACAGGGGTTTTCCTGTAATAACGCCGAATTGCGGTTTCCCTGCAATTGCAGAGTATTCATCCATCATCCAGGCCATGATTTGCGGGGTGGTATAGACGTCAGGGGCAGGTACATCTTTTTCGGGGCCAATAAAATTAAACATGCTCCGTGCGTAGGCCCTGCTCAAACGTTCCAGTTCGCCCGGGGACATTTCCTTGGGGTTACAGATGATGCCGCCTTTTGCTCCTCCAAGCGGTAGACCAAGTAAAGAACACTTCCATGTCATCCAGGCAGCCAGTGCTCGAACAGTGTCGATTGTCTCGTCAGGGTGAAATCTAATACCTCCCTTTGTAACGCCCAGGGCGTCATTATAGTGGACCCTGAATCCCTGGAATACTCTGATGGAACCGTCGTCCATGCGGACCGGTAGCGCTACGTGGAGTTCCCGCATAGGGGTTTTGAGCATTGCGGTTACATCCGGGGGTAGATTCATAATCTCGGCGCACTTGTCCATCTGTCGCTTTGTGATTTCAAACGGATTTATTTCGTCCACTTTTATTCTCCCACTACTTATTTTCCGGATGTTTCTTCTGACCCAGCAACTTCATCTGTTGGTAGATTACCTTCTAGCCTGATGGCAAGATGGATAATACCACAGCTAGCTTTTCATCTCTATTCCTTTCTCTTTCAGGTATTTCCTCGCTTCAGGTATGGATATCTCCCCGAAATGGAAGATGGATGCTGCCAGCACCGCGGATGCTTTGCCGATTGCCACAGCATCATAAAGGTGCTCCAGCTTGCCGGCACCACCGGAGGCAGTAACCGGAATACTGACGGCTTCGGCCACAGCCTTAGTCATCTCCAGGTCGTATCCTTCCCTGGTCCCGTCGGCATCCTTGCTGGTGAGCAGAATCTCACCGGCACCCAGCCCTTCCACCCGCTTCGCCCATTCGACGATGTCGATACCGGTACCCTCATTGCCGCTCTTGACGACCACCTCCAGACGGTGGAGTCCGCTGTCAGGCGAGTTCTTCCTGCCGTCAATGGCAACAACCAGCCTTTCTTTACCGAACTCCCTGGCTGTCCTCTCAATAAGCTCCGGGTTCATGACTGCGGCCGTGTTTATGGATACTTTATCAACCCCCATATCAAACAGGGCTTTCATGTCCTCCATACTGGCTATACCACCGCCCACGGCGAAGGGTATAGTCACCACGTCGCAGACTCTCTTCACCCACTCGAGTCTTGTCTTCCTGCTCTCGACGGTAGCAAAGATGTCGAGGAAAACAAGCTCATCAGCCCCTTCCCTGCAGTAGGCCTCTGCCGCTTCCACCGGGTCTCGGGCATCCTGCAGGTTGACAAACCTGACTCCCTTGACCACCCGCCCCTCTTTCACGTCCAGACAGGGAATGATTTTGACCTCGTTCATGCTCTACAACTCCTGGAATTTAATTAGCTGTTGGTAGTCCATGACAGTGCTCATGCCCTGGTTCTCGACATCCAGACCAGCTTCCATAGCAGCGGCCACCGGATTCAGACCATTAACCAGGATTAAGCCAATTCGATTAAGTTCCACCGGGACTTCACATACCGTCTCGCTGGCATTCCCCATCACCAATACACCACCTAATCCGGCTTCCCTCATTTTGGCCACCACATCTTCCACTATCGGTCGGCAGAGCGCTGGTATCTCACGGTAGGTGGCCAGTATTTTACCTTCCCCCGTTCTTATTACCTGTGTTACCGAGGTCATCCTGGCCCTGATGAACACCTCGGAAGGGTCAAGGGAACAACCGGCATACTGAATGAGCTCCACGAAACGGATAGGCTTATTATTTCGAACCTGAAGGATGCCGGAGAATCCGGAGGCCATAGGGACACCAGCCTTGAGTGAGGTGCCATTGAACACAATGCTGCAAACCGTAGCCAGTCCTACCTTGCCATTGGGAACTACTAAATCACCAAGTCTCTCACCCTCTTGAGCTATCGCTACCAGGTCGCTAACGCAAATCTCTCTGGCGAAAGCAGGTCTCATTGCCTGGAGTGCCTTTTGGAACTGTCCCTTCGGAAAGA
Source organism: Dehalococcoidales bacterium (assembly GCA_035529395.1). Classification (NCBI taxonomy): domain Bacteria; kingdom Bacillati; phylum Chloroflexota; class Dehalococcoidia; order Dehalococcoidales; species Dehalococcoidales bacterium. The sequence goes on from DATKWT010000122.1 coordinate 51,409, forward strand.
GTGAGATATTGACCGGGACAGAACCGGTGCGATTCTGTGGATTGAAATCAGTGCGGAAGGCAAGTAGCTCAATTCTGGAGATGGCGTAGCCTACCTTGTCCTTGACCAGAGCGGTCCTTACCTCTTCAATTCCCTGTTCAGTGAGCACCCGACCATCCCGACGCCCCAAAAGCCTGGTCAACCCGCGCTCGTCCATTAGCTTGAGGTGGTATCTGACAGCTCTTTCTCCGAGTTCAACCCCGTAGTCTTTCAAGCGGCGAGAAATGACTCTGGCTCCAACCGATTCCTGAGAGTCACTCAAGACCTTCAATATGGCAAGCATCTTTCGCTCGACATTCTGCGTTTCAAAGCCCATCACAATACTCCGTCAGTCACCAGATTATAAGGCTAGAGGAGACCGTGTTCCGTATTATATCTTTATTAAGGCAGCCTGTCAATCCGGTGCTGTGCGGGGTCCAGTACAGCCGATGCCGGTTACCACCGGAGAGTGCCTGCAAGAGTGCTTGCAAGAGTGCTTGCACAAGAAGAGGACTACTCCTCCCTTATCTGTATTGCCCGGTTTACACCGCCTTCGTCCTGCTATGGAACAGAGAATTATAGACCGACAAGTGGTACAATCTCTGGAAGAGGTCGTACCTTTCGTCAGGTTAACAGTATACCACGAGAGAGGTAGTCGCCTTCAGGTACTTTTGGTTTAGTGATGTCTACATTTGCTCAGCATGGAAACAGAAGTGGAGATTGGGGCCTCGCACGGGTCGAGAAGGAACTCAGGCTATCATCAGAGCAACTACTGAGTCAATTCCGGACTGCCTGTGCACGAGCAAGCCTCCTGCTATCGCCTGATGAATTGGGCAGATGGGCAAACGAGGGTCTTGCTATGTCCCGCCATTCCCCACCCCTCTCGTTGGAAGCAACAGAGGAGTATTTTCGGGTCACGCCCGAAGTCCTGGGTATTCTCCCATTCCCGCGTTTTCTCGATTGGGTCAGTAGAGGGAAGATGCTCTGCCGCGATAGTCCCGGTCTTGCTGCTGCCTACTTTCGAGCCAGCCCAAAGGCTCTGGCTATGCTTCCCGGGAGACAAATCGAGGTCTGGCTGGCAATGGGGCCGGGTCTCTATAAGAGAAACTCAGAATCAATGGAGCTGGCCTGCCGTTTCTTCGACGCCACCCCCGCTCTCCTGCAGAGTCTGAGCCTGATTAAAATGGAGCGATTTGCTCTGTTCCTTGAACGTCTGGCAGGGACCTCCTACGACCTGGCTGCCGAATGTCTGGGCTCAGCTCATCGGGTCCTGTCCACGTTAGGAGAGGAAGAGCGTGGGCCTTTCCTGGCTGTGGCCCTGGCCCTTGTTCGTCTGAATCCGAGGGCATCTGCTACCTTCTTTCAGAGAGGTACCGGGACCTTGGCCGGTATCGCTGGTGGGCAAAGGAGAAGGTTCCTTACACTAATGGGGAGAATAGCCCGATACAGCGGTCAGCTTGCTCTCTCTTTTTGTACCGATTGCTCGCAGGCCTTCGGTAGAATCGATAGCAGTCTGCATTCCCGCCTCCTGGACCGGGGTGAGGCCGTACTGGCAATATCAACCATTGCCGGGATAGAGTTTCTCAAGAGCTGTCCTGCCGTACTGGCAGAGATTGGCATTCCCGGACTGGAACGCTGGTTTAGAGAAGGGGTCAGGCTGCTGGGAAAGGATGAAAAAACGGGCCTTGCCTACTTCCGCCTTGAGTTTGCGGAAGAAAGGGCTCTGGAACGATTGCTGGTTACAGTCGAGCTTGACCAGGTCAGGGCAGTGCTGCTCATGTACGGCCAAGCTCTGGGAGGAACCGAGATAGAGATTCGGCCCAGTGAGAGCCTGGCGGTATGGAGTATGGGAGCCATACACCCGGGCACACCGACTACAGATGGGACCACTATCTTCCTGCCATCGTTAATGGACCAGTACGATTCGAATGAGGAGAACTTCACCTGGTACAAGGTGGCTGTCACCCATCAGGCCGGTCATATCGAGTTCGGCACCTTCGACTTCTGCTTTGAAAAGGAAGCGGTACTGTTCCCTGACCGGCGACACCGGTTGCGGTCAACAGATGGAGCTGGCCTGACCGATATGGAGAGGTTCCTCAGCCTCTTCGACGATAGGAGGCTCGCTTCCGATATATACTCCCTGGTGGAGGACGTCAGGGTTGACTATCTGGTGAAGTATGGATACGCGGGAATAAGGGCCGGGTACAAGTCGGTCCAGCAGGAAACGGTGTGGAGACGTCCTTCTCCGGACCATCTTCCGCTGAGGGAAGCATTCCTCGAAATACTCATCCGGCTTAGCCTGGATGGCGAGCTTCCCATAATCCCTGATATCCTGCGTAGTCCAGTTGAATCAGCGGTGAAGCTCTTGCAGCGTTTACAGGCGTCGCGGGCAACCGTCGAGGATTCCGCTGAGGCTGCTCTTCGACTGTACGAGATTGCCGGCACCATCGCCAATACCTATGGACCGGAGTGGGAATGGGAAATAGCTAATCCTGGTGAAAGTGGGCCTGACATGGCAGTGAAAGCCTATCGCCGTTCTGATAGTGACAACGTCACCCTTGAACCGGGCGTGGAGGTACCATACCAGTCCCCGACAGATGTAGAATATCGTGGTGATTCCCATCCCGACACACTTCACATACTGCCAAAGGCTGAGGATGATTCCGACCAGGGGTTTCCGTCTCCCGTATCGCCTCCCGGCACTGAAGTGCAACTCAACGGGATTATGCAGGCAAGGAACGTCCTGTCCGGTCAGTACACGACAGACCTTCCCGGTGAAATCCGTGCCGAGGAGACTGTCTCTACCGGACAGGACGGAAACACAGGGCTGTCTGATACCGATTACCCAGGGGAGGGTGCTCTCCTGAGAGAAGACGGACAATCGTACCTCTATGATGAGTGGGATTTCCATGCCGGCTGCTATCGACCAAAGTGGTGCCGTGTGAGGGAGAAGCTGCTGCCTGAAGTTAGTACCGATTTCTTCGAGGAAACCCTGGCCCGTAGTCACCTGCTGGCCGCCCAGGTCAGGAAGCAGTTCGAGATGATAACCCCGGAACTTCTCAGGAAGGCGGACAGACTCTATGACGGTGAAGAACTGGACCTGGATGCTGTGGTCAGAGCCGTTGTGGATAGGAAGGCAGGGTGCATCTCTGACGAGAGGATATACTGGAAGAGGAGGAGGGTACAAAGGGACGTGGCGGCAATCCTGCTTCTTGATATGAGTGCCTCCACCAGTAACATAATCAAGGATACCGATGATGAATACCCTGAGTGGTACCTCGACCTGGTGGAAGGCTCCCCCAGAATGAGAGCGCAGGGGGGTGAAGTGCTGATAGGAGCATCACGGCGCGTGATTGATGTGATGAAGGAAAGCGTGGTGTTGATGATGAACGCCCTGGAAGGTGTCGGGGATTGTTACGGTGTCTATGGCTTCTCCGGTCACGGTCGGGATAATGTGGAGATACTGGTTATCAAGGGAATAGACGAAGGATTCTCCGGCACTGTCAAGAGCAGGGTAGGCAGCATCGCACCGTTACACGGTACCAGAATGGGTTCGGCTATAAGACATGCCATCTCGAAGCTGGACACACATGATGCGAAGACAAAGCTACTCTTCCTGGTCAGTGATGGCTATCCTCAGGACGAGGATTATGGCCAGGACGATGGCGATGAAGAATATGCCCTCCAGGATACCAGAATGGCCTTCCTTGAGGCCGAGCGAAAGAGCATTATGCCCTTCTGCCTTACGGTTGACATAGCCGGATACGATTACCTGAGGAGAATCTGCCACGACATCAACTACGAAGTAGTCAATAACATCGAATCTCTACCGCAGCGTTTGCCCATCCTCTACAAGAGGCTGACATCCTGAGCATTGGCTTCTAGCGGAGGCTATCAGCAGCCTCCCTCGGAATCAGCCGCATGAGTGACCAGGTTGTTCTGCCTATCGTCGCCAGATGTGCTGTCTGCCGGGCCTTCCAGGTAGCTTGCCGTCAGCACCATTGGGAGGTTGTCAGCAACAGGGGGGCCCTGTATACTCGTAGTTACAGGCAGGAGTTGTCGGTCGAGGCGAGAATCCGGTATAATCACTGTTGCAGAGGCCTTTGAACACAGATACCCTGCGTTTGCATGCAAACCACGAGAGGTATCCCGAACCCCTGCCCGACCGGAAAAGGATGGGTGTTTCCACCCGGACTGGAGATGATGCTGGTACGATTGAGCACAGTTAGAGACTACCTGGGAGTCCTGAAACCTCGCGAGAGCATTCTGCTGACTTTTATCGGCGTTTGCGCGGCAGTCGTAGCCGGAGCAGGGCATCCACCACTCGGCAGGCTCATGATTGTCCTCATTGCGGTCCTGCTTGCCAGTGGTGGCTTAAACGGACTCACCAACTACCTCGACCGTCATATCGATGCCCGAATGCAGCGTACCAGAAACCGGGCTTTGCCCTCGGGACGGATAGTGCCTGCGGAGAAGGTGCTACCACTGACTATCACCCTGGTTCTCACCGGTATGGTGCTGGCCTGGATTATGCATCCCCTGTGCTTCTGGGCTGGTCTGGTGGGTGTAATAGCAGCCCTGGTATGGCGGAAGAGGTGGACATGTGTCTTCCCCCAGGGCATTCTGGCCAGTTGTGCACCGGTCCTGATCGGCTGGCTGGCCATTGACCCCTCTTTTAGCTGGGAGCTGTTGTTCCTCTGCCTGCTTATTGCCATCTGGCTTCCTATCCATCTATGGAGTGTCATGATTGCGCGGCGAGATGACTACCTTGGAGCCGGCATCAGCTACTTTCCTCTGAGCCGAACTCCCCGCGAGGCGGTCAAGCTACTGGTGGTACTCAGTCTGCTGCTCTATGCAGCGTCCCTGACCTTCTACTTCGTGGCTAGCTTTCACTGGGTATACCTGACACTGGCCAACCTTCTTGGGGGTGTCCTGGTATATACCAGCATTCGCCTGGCCATATCTAACTCTTCAGAGCAATCCTGGCGACTCTACAGGATGTCTGCGTTTCCCTACCTCGGTCTGGTATTCGCGGCAATGTGCCTGGATATGTTTGTACTGGGCGGGTGACACTTACAGCTATCTCCAGCTCGGGTAACCTGGCTGCACGAGTGACAACGGCTGTAGTCTGGTTGTGTTCCTGATACTAATAGCCCGTGGGTATCTAAGAAGTCAATAAGAAACCAGATGGTGATGTGGAAGGTGCCCTCCATACCTTCGGCAAAGAATACGCCCAGCGTCATTGCCGGGGCGGCAATCAATTCATTAGACCGTTGCCGGCGGACGCCGGGCTCCTATACCCCCAGCGTTCCCTTCATCACCTGCTCATACATCGCGGCGACGGTAGATGCCACCTGTTGTCTCACTGTCTCGTCCGTTGGTACCGGCAAGCACGCGGTCAGATCCGTTTCGCTCACGACTTCCTCTCTGGTTGCGCCGGCACCAATCAGACTGCTCACACGGTCACGCATTGCTGCAAAGTAGAGGCGGGTGTTCGTCACTGTCTCCATGCCACAAACCGGCCCGTGTCCCGGCGCGATGATGTCGACCTCCATCACCTCGACGCGGTGCAAGAAGTCTATCCACTCACCGAACAGCGAATTCGGTGTCACCAGAGGCATACCACTCACGATGTTGTCTCCCGCGAAGAGTACTCTTTCCTCGGGCAGGTACACAGCCAATGAGTCCGCAGAGTGTCCGCCCGCGTAGAACAGTACCAGTGTCCTGTCCCCCATACAGAGCTTCAGCTCCCTGTCAAAGACCACCTGTGGCAGAGCAATCTCGGCATTGTCGAAGGCTTCTTTGTACTGTTGATAGATGTCCGGGACGTAGCGACTGACTTCTGCGGGTAGATTCTCCTTGAGGTATGCGATCTCATCTGCCGCCCCCCGGTGCGCTATTGTCCGGCCGGTCAAGTGGGCGCCGCCAATCAGATGGTCGAAATGGCCATGCGTGTAGACCAGATACGCGATATCGAGTGGGGACAGCCGGCGGAGTTCATTGCGCAGGTCGCTTACTTCGTGGGGAAGAGTTGGTGCATCTATCAGCACCGGGCCTTTCTCTGTGACCACGCAGCCGATATTGCAGCCAAGATACTCCGTCTCGATGAATACGCCATCCGTAATCTCTTTCATTACTCCTTCTCATGTGAATCTCCTGACGTTGGCTACGGTGATACATGGTGTCTGCATTGACGGAAATACGCCAATGGAATCACCGATGTGCACCGTCAGGGGTCCTGCCTTGATAACCGTGAAGAGATAAGGAGCAGTATACTGGCAACAAGATAGGGCAGGCCAACCATTAGCCAGGCAAGGAAATGGTTGCGGCCAGCATACACGGCTATATGAATACCCAGTCCGATGGAAGCTGCGGCCAGCAGAACACTGGCAAGTCGCTCTCGCCACCAGGATACAATAGTGCCAAGCAATGCCAGACCCAGAAGCACACCCAGTAGAATGCCTGCCGCTTCCATTGCTTCCCTGCCTTCGTCCAGAAATTCACTGACAGCTTCACCAATGAGGAAGACAAGGCAGAATACTCCCATGACCAGCCCGATTATGCGTGCCGCCCACTTCATTCTTCTTGCCAGACGGTGTCGTTTGCTCTCTAACATTGGCTGGTTTCTCACATCAAATCAGTAACTAGTGGATATGCTACGCTTTTGCTCATTGGACGTCAAGACCCCGAATTGAAGAATCCGGGGCAGAATAACGGATTGGGGAGCTAAAACACGGTGATTATGGCTCAGGTCTGAGCCTTCTGTTCCCGCAGGGTGTCCAGCCAGCCGGCAGATTTCAAGTCGCGCTCGAGGAGGTGCTTGAGATAGCTCCTCATTATTGTCTCCAGTTCGCGGGAAAGTTGAGCGTTAAGCTTGAGGCGGTTGGCGGTATCGTAGTCACTACCCTGGAGCAGGCGCAGCACCTTGAGGGCATTGACGGAAATCGGGTAGGTGAATGGCTGGGTCTGGCGACAGTCCGGACAGAGGACACCGCCGGTAGAGGGGCTGAAATAGTTGGTCACCGGTTCCAGTGGCTGGTGGCAGGCAACGCACTGCTGTAGCTGGGGGCGGTAGCCGACCTCGTGGAGGAGCTTGAGCTCGAAGTAGCGCAGGGTGAGCTCCCGGTCCACATCCTGGCAGAGGTTGTGCATGGTATCGAGCAGAAGTTGAAAGAGGGCAGGATTCTCAACGTGCTCGGGGGTGAACTGGTTGACCAGCTCGATGAGATAGAGTCCGTAAGAGGTGAGCCAGAGATCAGTCTTCAGGAGGAGGAAGCCGTTGATAGTCTGGCTGCCGGTGATGGTATCCAGGTTCCGTCCCCGCGCCAGGGAGACCTGGCTGTGAGTGAGCATCTCCAGGTGGCCGGCGAGCTTGCTCTTAGGGCGGCGTACGCCCCTGGCCACACCCTGAATCTTGCCCAGACCGGGAGTGTAGAGGGTGAGAATATGGTCCGCCTCCCTCAGTTTGGTCTTTCTGATGATGATAGCTTCGGTCTGGTAGTTACGCGGTCTGGTCATTTCAGGATATACATCAACTCCTGGAGGGATTCAATCTCATAATCCGGTATTACGCCGGTGAGCTTGCTCATGAATCCCGTCCCGCTCCAGTACCGCTACCTGACGACAAACGGCACGACAAGGGCAATCACTCCGGTGCATACGGCGGCGAGGATGAAGAGGTTGTACCGGGTATTGTAGTTGGCCAGCAGCGATTCATCATAGTAGCCGGATACACCTTGGTCCTGGTACATCTTGAGAAGGCCATGGATGAGCTTGGTCCTGGTCTGCTTGCCCTTCTGCAGACCTATTATCACAACGGCATTGACCACGACGAGCAGGGCGACAAAGAGTATCATGACTATTGTCCAGGTGACATCATCACGAGACTCTCCGGCGATTCCGGTGTTGATGCCGAGGGTCAGCAGGTTGAGGAGAATGGCGGTGATGACGAATATCGTATCCGTGCGTGCGTTCTGCTGGAGTTCCGAGATTATGTGTTCGTGAACCCGTTCAATCATGTTTTACCTCCACTACTGGAATTCTACCGAGCACCATGATGTGTGTCAAGGAAGTATATTCGCTGGATATGCGACGGTTTGCGCGGAGTAGTCCCGATGTCTCGTCACGGCGTCCGGAGATTCGGCTCAGGGTGACACCCCGCGGAACATACCAGCTGGTGTTTCTGCAACTGAGTACTACCTATCTGCCGAATACCAGTTCGTTCGGTTCCCGGGACCCTCTCTTCAGTAGAATATCCCGTTCCTTGAGAAGGCAGGCCCGATTGTGGGCAATGGCAGTATCATACTGACCGCTTTCCCAGGCGTGCATGCACAGGATACCCTTGTCATAGAATGGGTCGTCGTAGTTGGGTATACTCAGATTACGGACGGCCTTGGCCTTAGCCTCAAACTTTTCGTCCTGCAGTTCGCCGTCGAAGTACAGCTCTTCACCAAGTCCGAAGTAGAGTACTCCCGTTTCGAAGGAGGTGTTGAAGGCATAGAACGGCCGGAGCAGGCTGTCAATGACAGTGGCAACCCGCTCATTAAGCTCCGTTATCTCGCTCGTGTCCCGTACGTAGAGTATCCGAAGGGCGTGCCGGTCGATTGACCCGAAGATGACCTGTTGAATGTACTCGTACTCCCGGACATCATTAGTGTAGCGGTAGAGCTGGTTGAATCGGCCGATTGTCTCGATATCAATTATGGTGCCTTCGAAATCCGATTGGATCTCTTCCTGGTATTCCTGTATCAATGTCGTCCTTCCCAGTTGCGATAATATGGAGAAGTGGGTGGGGTGGCTAAAGCTTCTGCCTTCCTTCGATTGCCCGGGTGAGCGTGGTATCGTCGGCGTATTCCAACTCAGTACCGAAGGGGAGCCCATGGGCAAGTCGGGTAACCCTGACACCGATGGGGGAAATAACGTGGTTGAGGTAGAGGGCGGTCTGTTCACCTTCAAGGTTGGTATTGGTGGCCAGGATGACTTCCTGTATGGTACCTTCCTGCAGACGGTCGGTAAGCTCCCTGATTCTAACATCACCGGAGCCAACGCCTTCGGTCGGGGAGATGGCACCGTGGAGTACGTGATAGAGGCCGTGGTAGACGCCGGTATGCTCTATTGCCAGGATGTCCTGGGGTTGCTCAACGACGCAGACCGTGCTGCGGTCGCGCTGCTCGCTGAGGCAGAGTGGGCAGGGGTCGACGTCAGTTACGTTGTAGCAGACGGAGCAGAGCGTTATCTTCTGCTTGACCTCCCGTATGGTGTCGGCGAGGAGGCCGGTCTGTTCGCGGGGAGCGCGTAGCAGATAGTAGGTGATGCGCTGAGCACTCTTGGGCCCGATGCCGGGCAACTTGCTCAGTTCCTGGACGAGCCGGTTGATGGCATCAGCGGCCGGTATGCGACCCTGATTCAATGTAAATCCTCCAGAACCTTAGTGATTAAGTCAGCCCCGGTATCTTGAGGCCGCCGGTCAGCCCCTTCATGCGCTTGGCGGCTGCCTTTTCTGATTTCGCCTGGGCGTCACGTACCGCTTTCAGTACCAGTTGCTCTAGCTGCTCCGGCTTCTCCGGGTCCATGGCGTCGGGAGAGATAGATATCGATACTATCTTCTGCTGACCGTTTGCGGTGACCTTGACGGCGCCCTTTCCGGCCTCGGCCTGCACTTCTGTCTTTTCGAGTTCCTTCTGGGCCTCTTCAAGTTTGGCCTTGAGTTGCCGTGCCTGGTTTATCATGGAAAGGTTCATACTTCCTCCGTATCTTCAATCTGGGCACCGAGCTTCAGCGCTTCTTTCACGAGATGGTTGTCTTCAGCGACGCATTGTACGCGGCACGGGTGCCCGAGAAAGCTGCTTATAATGCTATCGACTACTCTCTGGTTTTCCGGGTCTTCGAGCTTCTCTTTGAATACCGGATATTTGAAGGAGAGGATTACCTTGTCATTCTCGACAGAGACCGGCTGAACGCCGGCGCTTCTCAGGATGGCCAGGGCGGGAGTTTTCCTGGTCTCCAGTGGGGCTTCCTCGATGACCTTCCTCCAGTCCTGCCGTAGTCGTTCCGTTTCGCTTCCCGGTGCTGCTGCCGGGCTGCTGGTGGCGACTGCGGGCTGCGGTGTTTCAGAGGGCGCGGGTTTTCTTTCCGGTGGCCTGGTGGTTGGCGCAGTGGTTACCGGTGGAGGTGTGGTCTTCTGCACCGGACGGGGTGCTGGTTCAGGTCGTCTGGCGGGCTTTTCTTCTTCGGCCGGTGGTGCCAGGCTGCAATCGACAATAGCCAGCTCCAGGGGGAGCGCGGAGTGGTTCTCAAGACCGATGTCAAGCTGGCCGAAGGTCTTGACCACCTTCAGTACATGGGCCAGCGAGGCTTTGGTGGCCAGGCCTTTAAGCTCAGCGAGGTCTTCGGTGGTGAGGTCGACCGATTCATCGGCACCGGTCTTGACCAGTAGTAGCGCCCTGAGATATTCGACCAGCTCACGGTTAAACTGACGCAGGTTAAGGCCGTCATTGTTGACGTTGTTTATCGTGGCCACCCCGGCGGGGATGTCACCATTGATGATGTGTCTGGCCAGCTCTATGGTACGCCGGTCTCCTGTAATGCCCAGGACCTCCTGGACCTGGCGGAATCCGATATCGGAACCGTAGTAGGTGGTCATCTGCTGGAGAAGGTTCTCGGCATCGCGCAGGCTTCCGGTAGCGCTCCTGGCAATAAGGCGGACCGCCTCCGGCTCGGCGGTGATGCCTTCGCTCTCACAGATTCGGGTCAGTTTGGTGATGATGTCCTGCTGGGAGAGACGGCGGAAATCGAAACGCTGGCAGCGTGAGATGATTGTGGGGAGTATCTTGTGGGACTCGGTGGTAGCGAGGATGAAGATGACGTGTGCCGGCGGCTCCTCCAGTGTCTTGAGCAGGGCATTGGAGGCCGCAGTGCTCAGCATGTGGACTTCATCGATGATGTAGACCTTGTAGCGGGCTTCGTTGGGGGCGTAGTTGACCTTTTCGCGGAGACTGCGGATATCGTCGACTCCGGTGTTGCTGGCGGCGTCAATCTCGATGACATCCAGGGCACGCCCTTCTGTTATTGCCTGACACATGTCGCAGGTGTTGCACGCCTCACCCTGGCCGTTAGTCAGGCAGTTAACTGCCTTGGCGAGGGCCCGTGCAGTGCTGGTTTTGCCGGTGCCACGCGGACCGCAGAAGAGATAGGCGTGGGAAATGCGACCACTGGCAAGGGCATTGAGCAGGGTCTGCGTTATCGGTTCCTGACCGACCACCTCAGCCAGTGTTCCGGGTCGCCACTTACGGTAAAAGACCTGTGAAGTCATGTTTTTCGTCACCATTATACCCTATTACGGCGGCTTTCTAAAGGTTTTGCGGGCGTTGGTATGGTTGGTGACAGGCCATTCTCTCCCGGCATTAAGAGTTGTATATTTGAGGAGAATCAAAATTTCACGCCACTGTCCTCAGTGGCGTGTCGCTCAGAATGACATTGGTGGGTCAGATTGCTTCGTCGCTGGTGCTCCTCGCAATGACAGTAGGGGTAGGGTTGGATTCTGCGTCACTGCGGACAGTGCGCCACTGCGGACAGTGGTGGTAAAGAAAGGAAAACAGCCCCGGCAGAATCCACCACGAGGGCTGTTCGGAAGGCGATACCGTGTCCTGAAACTTCAGGACATGTCAGTTCAGCAAGGACGGTACATCCTTGGCGTACTCGTCTATTTCCTTGAGCTTGCTCTCCACCTGCTTCTGCCGTTTCTTTATCGTGGAGACAACTCCAGCGGCCTCAATGTAGTACTTTCGGATTTTCTCCACATTCCTCAGTTCGGAGAGGATTACGGAGACCTCGAGGGAGCCCCTGTCCCTGGGATAATCACCGTTCCTGATGATGGCTTCCGGAGTCAGGCTCTTGAGGTATTCGCCGAGTTCTTTGATGACACTGAGGCTCATCTCTTTGCCCGGTGCCGAGACCAGATAGAGTGCCCTGGTGGCGTCTTGAGTGTCGCACTTGAACGATAGCTCACTGATAGCTTCGTCCATTGCCTCTATTCCCCGGTGCATCTCGGTGCTCTTATCCCTGAAGTTGCGGGTTGTCTTAAAAGGCAGCCGGATGGATGGTAGCGCGGACTTCCCGTAGCCGATAACCGACCATCCGACTATGCTCTGGATAATATCCCCGGCATCGAGTAACCGGGCACCGACGTACTTGGCCTTCTTCTCCTCACCGGCACAGAGGATATTATAGAAAGGTTCAACAATCATATCATTAATCTGGGAAAGGTTGTTCCTCAGGGAAGCGTTCTTTCTGACGTACCTCTGGTTGTCAACCAGGAAGATGGCATCGGCTACGGAACTGGCCGACTTAAGGCATGTCGCCGAATTGTAGATGGTCCTTTCTTCGGTACGCTCTTCGTGCTCAAAGGGAAGGATGAGCAGATTGTAGATTGGCTTGTCTACGTAGCGTTCCTTGATGACCTGTGTCATTATGGATATCGCGCCGGAACCGGTGCCACCGGCGGTACCGGCAACCATCAGGAAGGCGTCTGACTCAAAGAAACGCGGGGTCCCTCTTATGGCGTCAATGACCTTGTCGGCGTCCTCTCTGGCAATCTCGGCGCCGAGTTCGTTAATCTTGCCAACGCCGTGACCACCGGACTTGCGTCCCCCGATGAGAATTCTATGTTGGTAGTCAGGCTTGATATAAGACAGCCCGCTGAGGTCGGCAAGGTCAGTATTGACCGCAAAGGCGCCGGTGACTATCTCAATCCTGCGTTGTGCTCGTGACCTCCTGTTCAGTCGGGCAAATCCGTCGGCAATATTCGACCCACACTGGCCGAATCCAATTACTAGAAGCTTCACCTTACCACCTCAAAACAAAACCGGATATTGTGGTTATTGTAAACTCACCAGCTTATATTGTCAAACCTGGCTACAATCCCCTGTCGGTAATGAAGGCGGCGAGGTCGGCCAGACGGCAACTGTAACCCCATTCATTGTCGTACCATGCGAGGACCTTGGTCATATTGCCCCCGATGACCATGGTATTGAGCGCATCGACAATAGAGCTCGCAGGATTCCCTTTGAAATCCGTGCTGACGAGCTCGTCGGCACAGTACTCCAGTATCCCCGCCAGTGGACCCTCAGCGGCCTGCTTGAAGGCCTGGTTGACCTGCTCAACGGTGACTTCGGTATTGAGTTCGGCGACGAGGTCCACCAGCGAAACGGTGGACACAGGGACGCGCAAAGCCATACCGTGAAGCCTGCCTTCAAGCTCCGGGATGACACGTGCCACTGCGTAGGCGGCGCCGGTGCTGGTGGGGATGATGTTCAGGGCGGCGGCGCGGGCACGGCGCAGGTCTTTGTGGACCACGTCCATCACCTTCTGGTCATTGGTGTAGGCGTGGATGGTGGTCATCAGTCCTTTATTAAGTCCGAATTCATCATTCAGCACCTTGACCAGTGGGGCGATACAGTTGGTAGTGCAGGAGGCATTGGATATGATGTGGTGTTTCTCAGGGACGTACTGGTCCTGGTTGACGCCGAGGACGATGGTGATGTCTTCATTGCGTGCCGGGGCGGAGATGAGTACCTTCTTGACACTGTCCCCAAGGTGAGCGGAGGCTTTGGTGCCGTCGGTGAACAGGCCGGTCGACTCTATCACGATGTCTACCCCGTAGTCCTTCCAGGGAATCTCGGCCGGGTCACGCTCGGTAAGGGCTCTTATCTCTTTACCGTTGACAATGATAGAGTTGCCGTCTTTACCCGGTTCACAGGGGAAATGACCGTAGTTAGTATCCCATTTTAGAAGATGTGCGTTGGTCCTGGTGTCGGCAATGTCGTTGATGGCGACCACTTCCAGTTTGTCGGAGTGGTACTGAATAATGGTGCGGAGGGTAAGCCTGCCGATTCGACCGAAGCCGTTGATTCCGAGCCTGGTTGCCATACTGCACCTCCTTGCTATGTGTGTGCCCGTGTAATTTTAACAGAAAGGCCGGTGGCAGTACCAGTGCTGGTGGGTGAGCTTGCTTCGTTGCCATCTCTTCGCTTTGCTCGGACTTCTGGCTCCTCGCAATGACAACCTTCTCTCCCGTCTTTGCGAGCGTACCTGCTGGCTTTGCCAGCAGGCCGAAGCCGAAGCAATCTCAGATTCTGCGTCACTGAGGACAGTGGCGTGTTGTTCAGAATGACAGTGGTGGGTCAGATTGCTTTGGAGCCAAGGTCCTCGCCATGACGGGCGTGTCAGGCGTGCCGGTAGTATATGATTTCCTTTCGGTTGGTCCTGACGACACGGTCATTGACTCTCATCGCTTCGAGGTGCGCCAGAGTCTCGGATACCGCCATTCTTCGGTCGGGAGAGGCCAGGTCGTTGAAATGAACGCCACCAAATTCCGGCATCCAGGTGATGTGTCCGGCGATATCGAAGGCGGTCATTGGCTCGTCCTTGAGGGCAGCCAGGATTTCCTGATTCCTCACCTCATGGTGCTCGATGATTTCATCGATTCTCTTGGGGAGGTTCTCTATTAGTTGCTCGTGCGCTGGCAGGGCCAGCGTGACATCCATCGGCCTGACCTTGCCCAACGAGCCGATGAAATCGGCCAGAGGGTTGTTCCGGGCGAGGGGCTGGAGGCTGATATTGGGCGTGATGACCGATAGGACGTGGTCTCCGGCGAAGAGTAGCTTCCGTTCCCGTTCGTAGAAACAGATGTGGCCGGGGGAGTGCCCCGGAGTCCAGACCACCTGGAGGTGGAAATCACCCACCGGGATACTATCACCGTCGGAGAGTGTCACATCGGGGAGGACGGTAGCTCCGGCCCGGCGCATGGCGGCAAACATCCGGGACGCGGGCAACTCGTTTTCAGGGACGCCATTGCTGCGGAACCATTGCTCCATCCGGTTGAGATAGTCATCAAAACTGGAGTACTGTGGGTTGAGGAAATCCCTGTCTATCTCGTGCAGGGCAATCGTAGCACCGGAAAGCTCCCTGATACGTCCGGCCAGTCCGTAATGGTCGTGGTGGGCATGGGTCACCAGTATTTGAGAGATATCCCGGAACGTGACACCGATTTCAGCGAGCTGGTCATGTAGTGACTGGAGGGCGATATCGTCGTTCCACCCGGCATCGATAAGGGCGTGGCCGTCATCACCTCGAATGAGGTATACGTTGGTGTTCTCCAGGGGGTTATTCGGGATTGGCACCTTTAGCTGGTAAACGCCGGGTACAATCTCGGTCATACTGCTGCTATTCCTTTCCGTAGTGGAACGCCTTCACACCGGCGAAGCGCGCTTTCGGTCCCAACTCCTCTTCTATTCGGAGCAGGCGGTTGTATTTGGCGGTCCTTTCCGAGCGGCAGGGAGCGCCGGCCTTGATGAGACCGGTATTCAGACCGACGACAAGGTCGGCGATGGTGGTATCTTCGGTCTCACCGGAGCGGTGGCTGACTATTGCCCGCCAGCCGGCCTCGTGGGCCATGCGGACGGCAGCAATGGTCTCGGTGAGGGTGCCAATCTGGTTGAGCTTGATGAGGATAGCATTGGATGCTCCCAGTTGAATGCCCCTGTCCAGGCGCTCGACGTTGGTGACATAGAGGTCGTCACCCACCAGCGTGATTTTTTCACCGAGTTTCCTGGTAATAGTCTGCCAGCCTTCCCAGTCATCCTCGTCCATGCCGTCCTCGATGCTGATAATGGGGTATTCCGAGACCCACCCGGCATAGTAGTCGACCATCTCAGGGCTGCTGAGAGATTGACCTTCCCGGGCGAGGATGTATTTGCCGTCCTGGTAGAACTCGGTAGAGGCGGGGTCGAGGGCGATGAAGCAGTCCTTACCGGGTTGGTAGCCGGCCTGCTCTATGGCTGTCAGGATTACGTCGACTGCTTCGCTGTTTGAGGACAGGCCGGGTGCGAAACCGCCTTCATCACCGACACTGGTGTTCAGTCCCTTGTCCTTGAGCACCTTCTTCAGGGCGTGGTAGACCTCCGTGCCGATGCGCAGGGCGTGGCGGAAACTGGTAGCGCCAGCGGGGACGACCATGAACTCCTGGAAATCCGTCGAGTCAGCGGCGTGCTTACCGCCATTCAGGATGTTCAGCATCGGTACCGGCAGGGTGTTAGCGGTTTCTCCGCCTAGATACCGGTACAACGGTATACCGAGAGAACTGGCGGCGGCATGGGCTACGGCGAGGGATGTCCCGAGAATGGCGTTGGCGCCGAGGCGGGACTTATCCGGGGTACCGTCAAGGTCGATGAGCCTGCGGTCAATGGTTGACTGGTCGGTGGCAGGCATACCGATTACGGTAGCAGCTATCTCCCCATTGACATTG
>DATKWT010000123.1 GCA_035529395.1 Dehalococcoidales bacterium
CGGCCCGTCCGGTATTCTCCGGCTTCACGCGGAGCGTCGATACCATGCCGGCGAAGACCTCCAGGGTGGCCAGCAGCGTATCCACGGTATCGAAGAAGCCTTCCTTGTCCTCCTGCATGTCCCGGACGTAGGCCAGGGGAATGCCCTTCATCATCGTCAGCAGAGATATCAGGTTGCCGTAGATGCGCCCGGTCTTACCGCGGGCCAGCTCGGCAACATCCGGGTTCTTCTTCTGGGGCATGATACTCGACCCGGTGGCGTAGGCATCGTCTACTTCAATGAAGTCGAACTCCGCCGAGGACCAGAGAACAATCTCTTCCGCCAGGCGGGAAAGGTGCATCATACAGATGCTCGCCGCGGACTGGTACTCAATCAGGAAGTCCCGGTCACTGACGGCGTCGATGCTGTTCCGGCTTACCTGGTTGAACCCCAGTTCCTTCGCAAGGAACTCACGGTCTATATTGTAAGCAACACCGGCAAGGGCACCGCTGCCCAGGGGCAGGACATCGGTTCGCTGGCGGCAGCATTTGAACCGTTCGATATCCCGCTCCAGCATCTCGAAGTAAGCCAGCAGGTGATGGGCCAGCAGCACCGGCTGTGCCCGCTGCAGGTGCGTGTATCCCGGTATGACCACTTCCTTATTGGCCTCGGCCAGAGTGACCAGGGCCTGTTGCAGCTTGTGCAGTGCACTGATGGTCTGCGAGATGGCGTCGCGGACGAAAAGGCGCATATCGAGGGCTATCTGGTCGTTCCGCGAGCGGGCAGTATGGAGCTTGCCCCCGACCTCCCCCACTTTCTCGATAAGGCGGGACTCGATGTTCATGTGGATATCTTCCAGTTCCGGTTTGAAGTCAAAATCATCCTGCTCAATCTCTTCCTTGATGGAGTTGAGACCGCCAATTATGGTATCTGCGTCCTGCTTTGAGATAATATCCTGCCTGGCCAGCATTCGGGCGTGCGCAATGCTCCCCGCGATGTCGTAGGGATAGAGACGCCAGTCATACCGGATGGAGGCGGTGTAGGTCTGCGCCCGCTTGTCGGCGTCCTTCTCAAAACGACCACGGATATGGCTCATGCTAAGCCTCGTTTTCCTCTTGTTCCCGGTGGGCCATTATACTTAATGGCCCCTCGACATCGGCCAGAATCTGTACCTGTGCCTGGTTCTTCGCCGACAGGCCCCACAGATGAATGAAGCCCAGAGCCGCACTCTGGTCAAACTGGTCGCCCTTGTCGTAAGTGGCCAGGCCGAGGTTATACAGCGAACGTGGCGATTTGCGTCCGGCGACCCCTGCGCTGGTCTTGAAGAGCTTCATCCTCACGGTGCCGGTAACAGAGCGCTGCGAACTGATGATATAGGCCGAGAGGTCACGGTTGAGGGCACTGAACCAGAGACCGTTGTAGACCATGTCCGAGTATTCCAGGGTCACCTTCTCCTTGAAACGTAGCTGGTCTTTGGATAGTGTCATCGCTTCCAGTGCCCGATGTGCCTGGAGCAGGACGGTGGCTGCGGGCGCTTCATATATCTCCCGCGACTTTATTCCCACGACCCGGTTCTCGATATGGTCAATCCGCCCGATGCCATGATTGCCGGCTATCTCGTTCAACTCCATGATAAGGTCGATACCGTTCATTGGCCGGTCATCGAGGCTGACGGGGATGCCCTTAGCGAAACCAATCTCCACGTAAGTCGGCTCGTCCGGGGTCTGGTCAGCCGACTTCGTCCAGGTGAAAGCGTCTTCCGGCGGCTCTGCCCAGGGGTCTTCCAGGACTCCACACTCGATGGCTTTACCCCACAGGCATTCATCGATGGAGTAGGGGCTGCTTACAGTTATTGGAACGGGAATATTGTGCTTCTGGGCATAGGCTATGGTCTCTTCCCGTGTCATTCCCCATTCCCGTGCCGGGGCGATGATTTTGAGGTCCGGTGCCAGGGTATTGATACCGACATCGAACCTTACCTGGTCGTTTCCCTTACCGGTGCAGCCGTGGGCCACCGCAGTTGCCCCTTCATCCTGTGCGGTATCCACCAGCAGCTTGGCCATGAGAGGTCGGGACAGGGCAGTTGCCAGAGGGTATTGACCTTCGTAGAGGGCGTTTGCCTGCAGCGCCGGAAATATGAAGTAATCTACGAAAGACTGCTTTACATCGACTACCAGTGCTTTTATTGCGCCGACCTTCAATGCCTTTTCCTTCACGGCGGTGAAGTCTTTTTCATTGCCAACATCGATAGTCAACGTAATAACGTCCAGACCATAGTTTTCCTGTATCCATGTGACTGCCACCGATGTATCCAGGCCGCCACTATAGGCCAGTATTACCTTATCTGCCATTTTGAATCTCCTCCAGGTAGAGTATATTGCCTCACCTTAACTGTCAGGCATCAGTTATCAATGCCGGACAGGCTTTTATCCAGTATATCAAGCGCTTCATCAACTTCGCTATTACCGATGATAAGCGGGGGTATGAGACGAATAGCATTAGGCTTGACGCAGTTAACCAGCATACCATTCTCAAGGCAAGCGTTTAACATATCCTGGCCAATCTCACGGTCAAACTCTATGGCCAGTAATAGACCACGGCCGCGAACGTCGGTGATGAACGGATATTTCTTTTGCAGGTTTTTCAGGCTTTCAGTAAGATACTGTCCCACTTTCCTGACATTGGCTGTGATATCATTCTCAATAATAAAACTAACGGTCGCATAGGCAGCAGCACAGGTAAGCGGGTTACCGCCGAAGGTAGAACCGTGCTCTCCCGGGACGAAAACGCAGACTTTATCCTTGGCCATAAATGCCCCGATAGGCACACCGCTACCCAGACCTTTAGCCAGGGTCATTATATCCGGTTCAATTCCGTACTGCTCGTATGCGAAAAGTGTCCCCAGTCGGCCTATCCCCGTCTGGATTTCATCCAGGATAAGCAGTATTCCCTTCTCGTCGCACCACGAACGCACACTGGCCAGGTAATCATCGTCCGGAACAATAACGCCGCCTTCTCCCTGAAGTGGTTCCAGCATTACGGCACAGGTCTGTTCAGTAGTGGCTTCCTTGACTGCTTCAATACTGTTATATTCCACGTTTTTGAAACCGGTCGGCAGGGGAATATAGGGTACCTGGAACTTTACCTGCCCGGTGGCGGCGGTCATAGCCAGGGTACGTCCGTGGAAGGAATTGAATGCAGTAATTATTTCGTAGGCACCGTTCAGTTTGAGACTGCCGTAGCGACGTGCCAGTTTCACCGCACCTTCACAGGCTTCGGCACCACTATTGCATACGTAGACCTTGTCCAAACAGCTATTCTCAACGAGGAGCTGGGCCAGTTGAATCTGGGGGACGGTATAGAACTGGTTTGAGGTCTGGATGAGCGTTTTTGCTTGCTCGGTTAACGCCTCAACGAGTGCAGGATGGCAGTGTCCCAGACTGTCAACTGCCCATCCGCTGACAAAGTCCAGGTATTCCCGTCCGGCATCGTCCCATATACGGGCACCTTCACCCCTGACCAGGGTGACCGGGACGCGGTTTCCGGTTTTCATGTAATACTTCTTCTCAAGCTCTTGCCAGTTGCTCATCTCTACGCTCCAATAAGTTTCTCTGTTGTTTCTTGCTCCCAGAGGATGACGTTCCTGTCAACCTCACCCCC
>DATKWT010000124.1 GCA_035529395.1 Dehalococcoidales bacterium
AAAGGTGAGAATGTGATTCGCTACAGCGAACCGATAGTCGAGACCACACAGGATATACCGGCAGGTGGATGGGTACACGTCCACAACACGCAGCCAATACTGAGCGACGCCTAGCAGAATGATGAAAAATTCTTTCGACCATCCCCCTGACCCCCTTCCTAGCCAGGAAGGGGGAAGAAATTATATCTGGGGGACACCGGCAGAATCTGGTTTCGGATTCTGCTAACGTCATTCTGTAAGAATGACGCCCAGACACCCCTGCCAGAAGGGGGCGCCCCTCAGAAGGGGCGAAGCCTCTCTGGACTCTCCTTTTTCAGCACCCTACTAAAAAACTGGAGGTTCATTCACATGGAGTTCATGGGGTACAGACGTGAAAATGGCAAGGTGGGTATACGCAACCATGTGCTGGTTGTTTCTTCGGTAAGTTGCGCCAACGGAGTTGTCGAGGCTATCGGCCGTGCCCTGCCTGACGTGGTGACCGTTGTCCATGGCTATGGCTGTGGCTATGGGTGCATAGAGGATGTCATCGTCAGCGGGCGCGTTCTCTCCAGGCTGGCAGACAATCCTAATGTCGGTGCCGTACTCTTCATTGGACTGGGCTGTGAGGTATTGAGCCCCGATAGGCTGGTCGGGGAGGTCAAGGGAAAGCCGGTTGAGGTACTCGTGGTACAGAAGGATGGTGGCAGCGCCGCTACTACCGCTAAGGGAATTCAGATTGCGGCACGATTTTTGGCAGAACTGAAGGTACAGGAACGGGTACCTGCATCGGTGAGTGAACTGGTCGTGGCATTGGAATGCGGCGGGTCGGACGCCTTTTCCGGGATAACAGCCAATCCGGCGGTCGGGGTAGCAGCCGACCGGCTGGTGGCAGAGGAGGCAACGGCCATTCTCAGTGAGACCACCGAGATGATTGGTACGGCGCACATCCTGAAGCGTCGCGGAGCCACTATAGAGGTAGGAGAGCAGGTAGAGCGGCTGGTCAACGAGCATGAGAAGAAAGTCCGTGAAGAGCTCGGAGATAGGGCGGGCATGGTGATTGCGCCCGGCAATATCGAAGGCGGTCTTTCATCGATAACGGAGAAATCCCTCGGGTGCATCACCAAGGCTGGAAGCACCCCGATAAACGAGGTGGTCGGCTATGCCGAACGCCCCACTAAACAGGGCCTGGTAATCATGGATACGCCGGGCTATGATATCGATTCCATGGCCGGTATGGTTGGCGGGGGAGCACAGATGATAATCTTCACCACGGGCAGGGGTTCGGTGGCCGGTTTCCCGGCAGTTCCGGTAATCAAGGTAGCCAGCAACGCCGAGATGTTCCGGAATATGCCCGGCGATATGGATGTCAATGCCGGGACAATAGCCGACGGCGACAAGACGCTCGATGAGGTGGGGCAGGAAATTTTCGACCTGGTGCTCCGTGTTGCCGGCGGTCAACAGACCTGTGCCGAAGTGAACCGGTCACAGCCATTCAACTACCTGAAGCAAGGCCCGACCTTTTAGTTGGAGTGTTTCCCAGTTACCTGAAATCGTGCCCACCTCCGGCAGGTTGCCGGACGAGTAATTTTCCTTGCTTTAGTCAAACATCTGTGCTATCCTTACCGCAGACGAATATGACTACGGAGAAGGAAAAAGCACTGGAGCTAGCCATCGGCCAGATCGAGAAGCGTTTTGGCAAAGGCTCAATCATGAAGCTCGGAGAATCGGCTGCGATGACACCGGCCGAAGTGATTCCGAGTGGCTCACTCACACTGGACCTGGCTATGGGGCTGGGGGGTATTCCCAAAGGGCGGATTGTCGAGATATTCGGCCCTGAGGCGTCCGGGAAGACCACCCTGGGTCTGCACATCATCGCCGAAGCTCAGAAGCGTGGCGGAATTGCCGCCTACATAGATGTCGAGCATGCCCTGGACCCCGTGTATTCCGGCCGTATCGGGGTAAATGTCGAGGAAATGCTCATCTCCCAGCCGGACACCGGCGAGCAGGCCCTGGAGATAACCGAGGCACTGGTCAGGAGCACAGCGGTCGACGTGATAGTCATAGACAGCGTTGCTGCCCTGGTGCCCCGGGCTGAAATCGAGGGGGAGATGGGGGATACCCAGGTAGCTCTGCAGGCTCGCCTGATGTCGCAGGCCCTGCGAAAGCTGGCGGCGGCTATCGGCAAGTCCGGGTGCGCGGTGATATTCATCAATCAGCTAAGGGAGAAGGTCGGCGTCTTCTTCGGAAATCCTGAAATCACACCGGGTGGTAGAGCCCTGAAGTTCTACAGTTCAATCAGGATCGAACTGCGGCGGATAGAAACTCTCAAGCAGGGAGACAGGGCTATCGGCAACCGTGTTCGCGCCAGAATAGTGAAAAACAAGGTTGCTCCCCCATTCCGAACCGCCTTGTTTGATATCATGTTCGACCACGGGATAAGCCGGGAAGCCGATATTATCGACCTTGGTGTTGAGCTGGGGCTAGTGAAAAAAGCCGGTGCCTTCTTCTCCTGGGGTGATACTCGTCTCGGGCAAGGTAGAGAGAATGCCAAGCAATTCCTCTACCAGAATCCAGAGCTCACCCAGGAGATTGAGCAGCAGGTCAGAGCCTCAGCTATCAGTACACCTCAACCTGTGGTCGTGAACCAGTAAGACCACTTAATAACAACTGAATAGCTGTAAAACGAAAGAGCTGAGGCTTCGGGCCTTGGCTTTGTGTATTTATTGGGGGAATGGGTGGAGAGTACGATGAGCAGGATAACGGCCGTCCGCACCGGAAGGAAGACCGGGAAACGGGTGAACATATTTCTCGATAGCCGGTTCGCCTTCAGCCTGGAAGCTGAGGTGGTAGTCAAGCAGGGATTGCGAGTCGGCCAGGAGCTATCCGAAGACCAGGTGGCGGCACTTGCCAGGACCGAACGCCATGACCGTTGTCTCAGTGCTGCCACTCGCTTCCTCACGTACCGGCCACGCAGCGAGTCCGAGCTCAGAGAACGGCTCTACAAGCGAGGTTTTAGCGAAGACGGTATCGAGGTTGCGATAACCCGTCTGAAAAACCAGGGATTAGTGGATGATATTGCCTTTGCCCGGTTCTGGAAGGAGAATCGGGATTCATTCAGCCCCCGTAGCCAGTGGCTCACCGGACTGGAGCTAAAAAAGAAAGGGGTATCCGCCGACGTCATTAACGAGGTCGTTAGAGATACCGATGACGGCGATAGTGCCTACCGGGCGGCTCTGGATAAGGCACATCATCTTCCATTATCAGACTATGAGATATTTCGACGGCGATTGGGTGAGTTCCTCAAGCGCCGCGGGTTTAGCTACGACGTGATAAGTCGCACCGTGAGGCGACTCTGGCAAGAACTCAAAACAGAGGGGCAGGCGGAAGCCTGATTCTGCTCGACCCTGAATTTGCTGACAGAAGTCTATACAGAAAAGTGAGGTGAAAGGAATGGAAATAACCGTCTATGTTTCCAGTTTTATCATAGGCATAGTCCTTGGTGGTGC
This sequence comes from Dehalococcoidales bacterium, assembly GCA_035529395.1. Classification (NCBI taxonomy): domain Bacteria; kingdom Bacillati; phylum Chloroflexota; class Dehalococcoidia; order Dehalococcoidales; species Dehalococcoidales bacterium. Next base: position 3,486 of record DATKWT010000124.1, read on the forward strand.
GGTTGTCTTCTTCTTCCGGCGGATGGCGGTCAACCGTCTCATCCGGGCGGCCGAGCGTAAGGCGGCCAGAATGATGGTGGAAACCAGGACAGAGGCCAAAGAAGTGTCTGAAAAAGCCCGGGAAGACGCCGAGAAGGTGAAAACATCTGCCGAGACGGAACATCGGGAGCGACGGGCTGAACTGCAGCGCCAGGAGAACCGCCTGCAGTCCAAGACGGAGAACACGGACCGTAGGCAAGAAGCTCTGGTTCAACGCGAGAAAACCCTGGCTAACCGGGAGAAGTCGCTGGAGACCACACGAGCCCAGCTTGATGAGGCCAAGGATAAGCAGGTCAAGCAGCTCGAGCTCATCTCCGGGATGTCCAGCGCAGAAGCCAAGAATACCCTGCTGGAGAGAATGGATACTGAGATACAGGAGGAAGCGTCACGGCGCCTCCACGAGTGGGAGACCAAACTGAAGGCTGACGCCGACCTCAAAGCCCAGGAGATACTGGCCCAGGTCATACAGCGCAGTGCTTCCGAGATAGTCTCCGAGACTACCGTGGTCAGTGTTCCGCTACCCAGTGACGAGATGAAAGGTCGCCTCATCGGGCGGGAGGGACGCAACATCAGGGCCCTGGAGCAGGCTACCGGAGTTGACCTGATTGTTGATGACACGCCGGAAGCGGTGACCCTGTCCAGCTTTGACCCGGTGCGCAGAGAGGTCGCCCGCAACGCCCTCACCAAGCTCATTCTTGACGGACGTATTCATCCCGCCCGCATCGAAGAGGTGGTCAAGAAGGCAGAGGAGGAGACCGAGGCTGAAATCATCAGTGCCGGTGAAAAGGCAGCCTACGATGTAAGCGTACACGGTCTCCGCCCCGAACTCATCAAGCTACTCGGTCGCCTCAAGTACCGTACCAGCTACGGCCAGAACGTACTGAGGCATAGCATAGAGGTTGCCTATCTCTCTGAGATGATTGCCTCGGAGCTTGGTGCCAACACCACCATTGCCAAAAAGGCCGGACTGCTCCATGATATCGGCAAGGCAGTCGACCGCGAGGTAGAGGGTACTCACGCCGCTATCGGGGCAGACCTGGTCAGGCAGTGGGAGAAATCCCCCGAAGTGGTCGATGGTATCGCACAGCACCACTTCGAGACCGGAGACGTCGGCTTCTGGGGCTTCGTGGTCGCCGCGGCCGATGCCGTCAGTAGTGCCCGGCCAGGCGCCCGACGGGAATCGATGGAGAACTACCTCAAGAGGCTGAATGCGCTTGAGGATATCGCCAACAGCTTTTCCGGCGTGGACAGGTCCTATGCCATCCAGGCGGGCCGGGAGATTCGTATCCTCGTCAAGCCGGAGGAAATCGACGACCTGGGCGGAATGAGGCTTGCCAGGGACATTGTCAGGAAGATAGAGGAGGGACTGGACTACCCCGGGCAGATAAAGGTCACCGTGCTTCGGGAGACCCGCGCCGTGGACTTTGCCAAGTAGCCAGCTACGGGACGTAGCTGAAGGCTACCGGACGCACTCATAGACTGATGATAATACTTGCTGTTGGTGATGTGATTGGTAAACCAGGCAGACAGGCGTGTGCCCGGCTCCTGCCCGAACTGCGGGAGAAGTACAACCTGGACCTGGTTATCGTCAATGCCGAGAATGTTGCCGGAGGTATCGGCGTAACCCCGGGTACCGCCGAGGAGTTGCTGGACACCGGAGCTGACGTATTGACCTCGGGCAACCATGTCTGGAATCACAAGGAGATTCTCCCCTGCCTTGAGGGTGACATGCCAATCCTGCGCCCACTGAACTACCCGCCGGGCGTACCGGGCAGGGGCTACGTTATTGTTGGCCGAGCCCTGGTGGTGAATCTCATCGGCAGGACTTTCATGAACGCTTACGACTGCCCTTTCCGAGCTATGGACCGGCTCCTCGACGAGCTTGAGGACAGGCCGTCAGCCATCATTGTCGATTTCCATGCCGAGGCGACCTCAGAAAAGATGGCCATGGGGCGCTACCTGGACGGCCGGGTCAGCGCCGTACTAGGTACCCATACCCACGTCGGTACTATCGACACCCAGATACTGCCCGAGGGCACCGCCTATGTCACTGATATCGGCATGGTCGGTCCCGAAAATTCGGTAATCGGCGATGATATCGATGCGGTGCTGAAGCGGTTCCTGACAATGCTGCCCAACCGCCTGTCGGTGGGAAAGGGCAGGACGGTTTTTAACGCAGTCCTGGTGAAGACGGACGACACCACCGGCAGGGCAGTCAGTATTGACCGTGTTACGCGTGAGGTGGACTAGTTGCCCGGGATAGACCTGCACATACATACCAGCGCCTCTGATGGCCGGTTCAGCCCCGCCGAAATCGTCTCCCGGTCAGCCGCCGCGGGACTGGCGGTTATCGCCATCACAGACCACGACACGGTTGACGGGATTGCTCCTGCTCTGCAGGCTGCCCGCACCTTTCCATCGCTGAGAGTCATCCCCGGTGTTGAAATCAGCACCGACATCCCGGCAGGTCAGGCCCATATCCTTGGCTATTTCTTGGACTACAATGACCATGAACTGCAGATAGCCCTGGAGAAGATGCGTAATTCCCGCTGGGAACGTGCCCGTAAGATGGTAGCCAGGCTGGAAGACCTGGGTTGTCGGATTGAATGGGAACGCGTCCGGGAGATAGCCGGTGCAGCCTCCGTGGGCCGTCCCCACATCGCCCAGGCCCTGATGGAGAAGGATTATGTAGAGTCCTTTAAGGATGCCTTTACCCGGTACATTAGCCAGGATGGACCGGCCTATGTAGAGCGGGATAAAATGACGCCTGTCCAGGCAGCGGAGCTGATTTTACAGGCGAAGGGCCTGCCGGTACTGGCGCACCCGCTGACGGTCCCTGACCCGGAGGCGATGGTTATTGAGCTGAAGGCTGCCGGATTGACAGGTATTGAAGTATACTATAAAGACTATTCCAGGGATGATATTAACCGCCTGCTTCGCCTCTCGGACCGGTACGGGCTTGTCAACACCGGCGGTACGGACTATCATGGTCTTGAACCGGAAACCGATATCGACATTGGCGGCGTTGATGTTCCCGCAGAGTGTGTGGAACAGCTTCTTACGCTGGCACAGCAGCGTGAGTTGAAGCCGGCCAACCCGTAGCATAAGGAGGGCTCATGGTTTCCCAGCTCATCCTTTTGATGATAGGTGCCTATCTTCTGGGTTCGGTGCCATCCGCTTACCTTGCCCTGAAATGGTCCCGCGGGGTTGACATCCGGCAGCAGGGTACCGGTAATGTCGGAGCGTCCAACGTCCTTAGTACCGGGTCGAAATGGCTGGTTGTGCCGGTGGCGCTCTTCGATATCGGCAAGGGAGTCCTCTCCGTCTGGGCGGCCCATCTCCTGGATATGGGTACGGCACAGCAGATAACCGTGGGTATTTGCGCTATCATCGGCCACAACTGGCCGGTATTCCTGCACTTTCGCGGTGGACGCGGCGTCCTTGCCTCACTGGGTGTTATTACGATGATGTCACCCAAGCTGGGACTGATAGCCCTGGTAATGTCCTACCTTCTGGCCCCATTTCGTCAGGTGGCTCTGGGGGTTTTCCTCGCACTGGCGGCACTGCCGCTCTTTGCCTGGTTCCTGAGTCAACCGCTGGATATAGCCGACAGACTACCGGTTACCCTGGGATTCGTGGTAATCGCCCTCATCGGATATTCAAAGCGGCTGCTGGCACCGAGGACTCCGCTGAGCAGGTCTATGCCCCTGGGTAAGCTGCTCCTCAACCGGTTGCTGTTCGACAGGGACATCGCGGACAGAAAGGCGTGGATAAATCGGTTGCGCCCTGAAGAAGACTTGCCAGACCAGGTCATTGAGCAGCGGGAAGAGCAGTCTTAGCGGTAAGAGCAACGCGGGTACAAAGTGGATACTCCGGGGTGTTGCCACCGCTCCGGTATCAGGAGGGTACTGAAAAAGGGGTGAAAAGCCGGAAACCAGCCCCAATTTCGTATCTGGACGGCGCGTCATTTTCTGCAAAATGAGGGTTTTTCAGCACCCTGCCAGCCCTTGCTGAAGAAACGTTCTCCTATCCTGCTCCCGTCAATCAGGCCTCCCTGAGCAGTTGCCGGGCAATCGTCATCCGCTGCATTTCCGAGGTACCCTCGTATATCTCCGTGATTTTAGCGTCACGGAAATAGCGCTCCACAGGGTAGTCCTTGGTGTAGCCGTAGCCGCCGTGTATCTGGACCGCCTTTGTGGTAACGGCCATCGCCGTCTCGGCGGCATGCAACTTGGCCATGGCCGATTCTTTCATATAGGATAGTCCCTGGTCTTTGAGATAGGCCGCCCGATGTGTCAGCAGCCGTGCGGCATCAATCTGGGTCGCCATATCAGCCAGCATCCACTGAATCGCCTGGAAACTGGCAATCGGTTGGCCGAACTGCTGCCGCTCCCTGGCATAGGACAGCGACTTCTCAAACGCTCCCTGGGCAATCCCTATCGCCTGCGCCGCAATGCCCAGCCGGCTGGCGTCAATCGTCTCCAGTGCTATCCGAAAACCCTTGCCTTCGTCACCAAGCCGGTTCTCCGCAGGCACAAAGCAGTCCTCGAACACCAGCTCCGTTGTCGAGGAAGCACGAATACCCAGCTTGCGTTCGTGCTTACCCACCGAGAATCCCGGAGCACTATTCTCAACGATAAATGCGGTCACACCCCGGTATCCCTGAGACCGGTCAATGGTAGCAAACGCAATGATGATGTCCGCCTCGGCACCGTTGCTGATGAACAGCTTGCTGCCATTGAGGACATATCCGCCATCCCGTGCCACTGCCGTGCATACCATAGCGGCGACATCACTGCCGGCACCGGCCTCGGTCAACCCGAAAGCCCCCAGCTTCTCACCCTTCAGCAGCGGTGCCAGGTACCGCTGTTTCTGCTCTTCCGTACCGTGGGCATACAGCGGGTAGCTGGCAAGCTCGTTGGTAACAATCAGAATTACACAGGTGGCGGCACAGACACGGGCCACCTCCTCGAAGATAATGGCCTGCTCAATCGCCCCGCCGCCGCTCCCGCCGTACTCCTCCGGATAGCCGGTACCCATCAGCCCGACAGCGGCTGCCTTCCGTATACTCTCGGCAGGGAACCTGGCCTCTTCGTCTATCTCGGCGGCAATCGGCTCCAGCTCCTTTTCGGCAAAGTCCCGGACCATTGTCCGGAGCATCTTCTGGTCTTCGGTCAGGGAAAAGTCCATATCTACCTCCATACGGAGTCGTCTACTAGACGAACTCAATCGATTACGCTTGATCAGTCTACTTGCTTTCGCCGTATTGCTCACGCAGGACGCGCTTCAGGACCTTGCCCATCTGGTTACGCGGTAGTTCATCGGTAAATGACACTGACCTCGGCCTTTTGTAGCTGGCCAGCGCAGCGCGGCAGTGCTCGATTATTTCCGCCTCGGTAGCCTTCTCACCCTTCTTGAGGACAACGATACACATCGGGACTTCACCCCAGTCATCATCAGGGATACCGATAACGGCCGCTTCCTCAATCTTGGGATGCTCATGGAGCACGCCCTCTACTTCCTCCGGGGAGATGTTCTCGCCACCGCGGATAATCATGTCGGTATTGCGTCCCGCCAGGAAGAAGTAGTTATCCTCATCCATGTAGGCCATGTCACCGGTATGGACCCAGCCATCTTTGTCTATTGTCTTGGCGGTCTTCTCGTCTTCCTTCCAGTACCCGCTCATGGCCCTGGGTCCCCGGGCGACTATTTCACCGACCTCCCCCACTGGCAGGTCGTTACCCTCTTCGTCGATTATTTTCATTTCGACATCAGACATCGGTCGGCCGATAGAACCAAGCCGTTTCAGCTTCTTTTCCTTCTCTTCCTCGGTACCTTCAATGACATGGTCCGCGGGGCTCAATGTTGTGATGGTCGATGCCGTTTCGGTCTGACCGAAGGCATTAATGAAGCTGACTCCGGGAAAGAGTTCCATCGCCTTCCTGATAACCGGCAGGGGCATTGGTGCCGCACCGTAGGTAATAACCTGCATACTGCTCAGGTCATAGTTACCGAACCCGGGATGGTCCATAAGCTGCTTCAGCATAGTGGGCACCATCATAGCCCGGCCCACCTTCTCATCCTGCACCAGTCCCATCCATTCCGCAGGCTCGAACTGCCTCTCCATCACCAGCGTCCTGCCCCCGTAGATTGCCGCCATCATCGCCTGGATTCCGGCAACATGATACAGAGGTACGGTGAGTATGTTCTTCTCCTCGCTCACCGGGTCGGCCGGGGTAACGTTCTCGAGTACGTAGATGGAGAAGCTGTTGTGGGACAGCATGACGCCCTTGGGGAAACCGGTGGTACCGGCGGTGAACATCAGTATCGTAGTATCACCATCATCGATTTCGGTGAATACCTCTTCATCGCTTGCCGAGGATATTATATCCTCGTAATACGTGTAGCCGTCATGTATGCCTTCAATGGAGATGTAGTTCCGGACCGTGCTCAGCTCGGATTTTATGGAGTCCACCAGCTCTATGTACCGTTCACCTGCAAAAACGGTGTTTGCTTCCGCAGTGTTGAGCATGTAGGTAAGCTCGTTCGATTTCGCTCTGAAGTTGAGCGGTACATATATCCCGCCAATCTTACCAACGGCAAAGTAGGTCTCCACGCACTGGTTGCCATTGACGTGCAGTAATGCAACCCGGTCACCCTTCTGCACACCCATCCCAAGCAAAGCGTTGGCCAGCCGGTTCACCCGTTCGTTCAACTGGTTGAAGGTGAACCTGTTTTCCTCAAAGACCATTGCATCTTTGTCCGGACAGATTGCATTCGCTATGGTCAGGAACTCCGTAGTATTCATGCTGCCTCCTTACTGGTTTCTTGTAATAAACAGGCTCCCAATCTTGCCTCAAGCCGGAGTCCCTCCTCCAGGCTCAGGTCAAGTCCCCGGGTAATCGCCTGCTTTGCACAGCTTAGCACATTTGCATTGAAGCCCATTATTCTGCCGGCCAACCTGTCAACCGTCGGCCACAGGTCTTCCCGCGGTACCACCCGGTTCACCAGCCTCATTCGGCGGGCTTCTTCCGCCCCGACCCAGCGCCCGACCAGCAGCATTTCCAGGCTATGTGCCATACCGGCCACCCGTGGAAGGGTCTGGCTGCCACCGGCGGCCGGTATTATGCCCAGTCCAGTCTCAGGGACACCAAGTTGGGCGTCTTCCGAAGCTATTCTGATATCACAGCAGAGTGCCATCTCTATCCCCGAACCGAGCACATAGCCGTGAAGGGCGGCGATTATCGGTTTGTTAATACTCAGAAAAAGCCCCCAGACGTCGCGCTCCCAGCGCACGCGGCGCGCAACTGCCGGAGACGGCGCGGTGAGGAACTCACTCAGGTCGGCACCAGCGCAGAAGGCCCTTTCTCCGGCGCCCCTGAGCACTACCACGCGGACATCCGGGTCATCCCGAACCGCACCCAGTACCTGAAAAAGCTCGTCCCGCATCTGAATGTTGTAAGCATTCAGAGCTTCGGGTCGGTTCAGCGCAATGTGGCCGATTCCTTCCTGTTTTTCGTATATAATCGTCTCGAAACCGTTCATCGGGTGGTCCTGTTTACCTCGCCAGCTTCCATCTGTTCGCCTGCTACCTGCCCAACCAGCCCTGACCTTTAAGTAGACCACGGACATAGGCTGCCTGTCCAACATGCTGGAAGCCTTCGTTGATTACACCCACCAGACGTCTGCTAACCGGGAATGTCGTATGTAACGTGGGACTGTACGCCTCTCTATCAAGTTCACTCTCCGATAACGTGCCGCTCACGTATTGCTTTATCCGCTCCACCACGGCACGGTGGTATTCCAGCACAGTCCGGCCATCGGGTGACCTGAACGCTGCGACGTCTTCGGCACTGTGCCTGACTCCCGTTTCTTCCGGATTGGCAGCACGGCCAAACCTGGCATGCCAGCCATCCCTGGTCCAGAGTTGTTCCATGCCGGCCAGTTCCGAGACATTCCTGTCGTGGCTGCGTGTCAGATGCCAGGCGAGCCAGCCTATACTGTTGCAGTCGGGAGTTGGTCTTTGATTCAGTTCATCAACCGTCAATCCCTCAAGCACTGTTTCCAGTTCCTCCGATATCCGCAAGAATAGCCCCGTTACTAGCTGCTGCCAATCCATTTCTGCTCCTGAAAAAGCTGGTGAGCCTTCCCCTATGCTGCCGGTCGTGCCATCACAATCTTCGTCGGGAATACCCCCGCAATCTTCATCTCTTCGGTGGCAGCCATCTTAAAACCGGCACTCGTGACCGAGTCCTCCACGTAGATTGGGCGACAACTGGCAACCTGAGGCAGTGTTCGATGCAACCATTCGTACACTCGCCAGACCAGTGATCCTTCATGACCTTCCTTGGGCATACTTGACAGCACCAGCCGCCCACGCACCTTCAGCACCCTCCTGATTTCCGCAAACACCACCGGAATGTCCGGTGTGTCAAATAGCTCCAGCGTCTCCGACATGTAGACGGCATCGAACAGCCCGTCCTCGTAGGGCATCTTTCTGGCATCACCCTCGCACAACTCCACCCTGCCGACAAGCCCCTGCTTCTCCAGTCTGCGCCTCGCCCGGGTTATCATTTCCGGGGTCAGGTCAAGACCGCAGGCTCTTCCGCTCCCACCAACACGCCTGGCTATCTCCACCAGAGCACAGCCCGTGCCGAAGCCGATTTCGAGTATGCTTTCTCCTTCCCTGATAGCCAGAAGTTCCAGCCCTCGCTCCCTGAGCCTCCTCTGGAACCTTCCTTCGACTACTCCATAGAACCGGCTCAGGCGACCGTATATCGCCCTGATGTCGCCGGTGACTGGCAGTACTTCCTCTTTCGGCATGGGTTTCCTGTCTCCACTACCTGCCAGCAGTCCTACTGCCCCTTGAAATGTGGTGACCTCTTTTCAAGGAATGCCCGGATTCCCTCGGTGCGGTCATCAGTCGTGTGGAGCAGGAAATAGAGGTCTGCTTCCAGGTGAAGACCCTGGTCGAGTGTCAGGTCCAGTCCCTTGCTGACCGCCTCTTTGGCGTACCGGAGAGCGATGGGGGCTTTGCCGGCAAGGTTCTCCGCCAGGGCTTCAACCTCAACAGGCAGTTCTTCCGGAGAGACCACCTTACTGACCAGTCCGATTTCCAGTGCCTCTTCGGCACCAACCGCCTCCCCGGTGAAGACCATCTCCAGTGCCTTGCCTTTCCCGACGATGCGCGGTAACCGTTGTGTGCCCCCCTCCATCGGTATCACGCCCCGCGTTACCTGGGGCAACCCGAACTTCGCGTTCCGTGAAGATAGCCGGATATCGCAACTCAGCGCCAGTTCAAGACCTGCTCCCAGAGCATCCCCATCGATAGCGGCAATTACCGGTTGTTCCAGTCCGGCCACAGCAGCGGCTACGCCATACCCGGCGTCCTCCGGTTCACTGCCTGTACAGAAAGCCCCCTCTCCGGCAGCGGTAATGACCACCACGTACACGTCATCGTCCCCACCTATTTCCCGGCAGACATCTTCCATCTCCCGGGCCATCTGCCGGTTGATGGCATTGCCAACCTCAGGCCGGTTGAGGGTTATCCTGGCAATGTGCTGTTTCTTGCTCCAGATGATAGTTGTATTGGACATGGTATCACTCTCGTGTGAACTGCCGGACAGATATTTCGGAAACGAACCAAAGTTATCTTAACCAACATTGCTATCCACGTCAAGGTTCTACCCCCCATCCCCCTTCCCCCCAACTACCAACACTAGCTGATTCACACAAGCATTCAGATACACAATATGCGCTGTTCGATAGCGCCAGTAGGGAGCCAGTATAAGTACTGGGCACTCCAACCTGATAGGTGATACAATCTCTGGAGATAGACCAACCAGGGAGAATAGCCTTCTGCAATGAGCATCAATCATCTGAGCCAGGTTGAACTGCCGGCAGTAGTCAGGGAACTCAAGGAACGTGACAACCAACTGGCTACCATCATAGAGCAGATTGGCCCATGCCGTCTTAAGCGTGGAGAACAGGGATTGTCTCCCCTTGTGTACTCCATCATCGGGCAACAGCTATCTGGCTACGCTGCTCGAGCGATCCGCTCCAGGTTCCAAGGGCTTATTGGTAGTAATGTCATCAAGCCGGAACAGCTCGCCAGGACCAGCGACGAAGAGCTCCGAAGAACCGGGGTCTCATGGGCGAAAGCCAGATGTCTGCGAAGTCTCGCTGATCATGTGCTATCAGGTAGCATCGACTTCGATGAGTTCGAAAGCCAGGATGATGAAGGCATAATCCGGACCTTGACCCAGGTGAAGGGTATTGGCCGATGGACCGCAGAGATGTACCTCATGTTCTCGTTGAACCGGATGGATGTATTCCCCATAGACGACCTGTCCCTTCGTGCTGCTATGCGCAAGGTCTACGGCCTGGATGGGGATGATTTCCAGGCACAGGCCTGTCAGATCGCTGACGGATGGCGGCCATACAGGAGTGTTGCCTGCTGGTATCTATATGCACACCTGGATGAATCACGAGAACGAGGGGTTCGGGGTAAGCGATAAGCATAACCATATGTATGATTCTTCCCCTTCCACAAGTGGAAGTGCACAATTGGCAGTCAAGTTGGTGATAGACTGCCTGGGAGGGCCGGTTATCCGGTCGTCTGGTAGACTACGTCTTAGCCAACATAAGAAGCCCGATGTCCCACACCGTCCCTCCAGGTAGTAGCTGTTCCTTTTCTGTTGTTACCGCGGTGATGTATCGTACCTGGACATACCATCATATACTACCTGATACCGAGCAGTTTGTCAGCAAAATGTCGGCGGAACGGGGCAGCGAATCGGAGGGAGAGAGAACAAAGGAGTTACACCTTACCGTTGTTATTATCATTGGGAGGTGACCAATATGAATCTCAATCAGAAGCAGACGGATGCCTTACTCAAGACACTTGAATACGAGCAGACCCATGATCCGGAAGATCTCAGCCTGGGATGGCGTTGGAGTGATGTCCGTGTTGCCCCACCTACTCTGAATAGTCTATTGCCGAAGGGACCACTTGAGGAGAAGTTCCACTCAAACAGTCATCGGGGATTGCTGCTAACCGACCTGGGCCGGCAGCAGGCAACACTGCTGGCGGAGCCATCAGAAGCCTGTGAGAAACATCGATATGAAGCCATGACAACAGGTAATAGATTGCGATTCACTTCACACCTCCTGGTCATGAAGTCCGTACTCTACTCTCCACAGTATCTCTGATAATATCGACCAGATGACGAACCTCTCGTACCTCGGCCGTCTATCTCTTCACTATCATTCGAACGATTCCACCTATGGCCAAGCCACCACCGATAACCATGGCACCTATACCACCTGCATCTACCATCCGTGCTTCTTCTACGTTGAGAATCCCTCCAATCCAGAAGGATGCATCTGGGTCGGCATACATCGAAGCTGCTGCCCCAGCACCAGCGATAATCAGGCCGAGTATTAGCAGGAAGATTCCCAGTTCCATGGCTTCTCCTCTCTTTCATGCGTGATGTATCCGTTTCACGACTAATCGTAGCAATTGTGGCACATAATATGCTCGTTGCGAATATTATTGTCAAGCATATCTCCTATCATCTACCATATTGAGAAGAAGAACCTAGTTGGTGCTCGCGTTCGTCAGGCACGGAAAGCTGCCAAGCCACCGGTCACTCAGGTAGAATTGGTGGCTCGACTGCAGGTGCTGGGTATGAAGATAGACCAGTCCGTTGTGTCCAAGATTGAGAATGGCCAGCGACCAGTGATGGATGTCGAGGTTGCTGCTCTGGCTAAGGCTTTGAAGGTATCAGCGGGGTGGCTGTTTGACGAGGCAGGCAACCTACCGTGAGCATCAAGGTGTGGTGCATTGCTCTCTCATGCTGCCCTGCCTAGAGCAATGAGGTAGCCACCTGACGGGATTCCTCCAGTCAGTGCGAGAACTGCACATTCCGATGAATTGTTTATAAGGCATGCCCTTCACTGGGATACTGCGGAGGTGACTTGCCCTGCTTCTTCACCACCCTGGGGTAATTGGTTCGGGTAACCCTTTGGGTTACGCTGACCAGTTCGACATCGTGCCACCATTCATCGCCATAGTCGAATAGATAGAGAAATCTCGGTCCGCCGTACAGTTCGACACTGTCAATTCTGATGCGGTTGGCAAGTTTACCCGTTCCATCTGCACCAATGCCAGGTGAAGTATACTCGCTCTCCCTATCAAAGGGCTTATTGCTTAAAAAGAAGCTGTACTGGTGTTCCTCAAAACGGTCGAAGGCCTTGAATATTGCTTTATGCAGGCTGGATAACATCTGGTTTCCTTTTATGTCGATAATGCGCCATATATCAGAGTTGTCCCTGAGTGAGACTTTGAACCGGTGGATGAAGTGGGTATCGAAATAAGCCGAGGGTTTTGTTGAGGCTTTATCTGTTCGCTCATCTTGTTGTCTGAACCCCTTACTAAAGCTCAGGACATTATTCAAGACATCCTGCGCTACGGCATTAGTGGGGTCCAGCCGCGTTGCCCTTTCCGCATACTCCCTGGCCTTGCTGATATTGACCAAGGACAGATAAGCGACTGCCAGATCGGTCAGGATGTTGGCGTTGGCGGGCGCCAGGCGCCTTGCTTTTTCGAGGGAGGCTAACCCTTTGGCTACATCTCCGCTACTGTATACAGCCCAGGCCAGCCCGCGTAGATACTCGCCGTTATCCGGTTCCCTGGCAACCGCTATCTCAAACTCTGCAATTGATTTATCCCACTGCCGTATATTTGAGTATATGAAACCCAAGATGTAGTGGTAAGCAGGATTCTCCGGCTTGAGGTTTACCGCTTTCTTGATATGCTCCTCTGCCGAGTCAAGCTTCTGTAGCGTGAGAAATATGTCGCCGAGATATGCATTGGCATACTCGACAGCTACGGGGTCATCCGAATACCTGATGAGTATGTACTGGTAGATTTCTATGGCTTTATCGTGATCGCCGTGTTCGACAAAACCTCTGGCATCATCCCATATCGATTGAATTTCAGGAATATCTTCGTTGGTCATAGTCTTTCTTAAGAGAGCATCGCTGGTTCAATGATACCATGTGATAAGGGAGGATGTAACTTTTAAATGTTTTGTTCAAACTGTGTGACGCCAAAACCGGCCATGCGTCTGGAGGGCACGGGCGAGTAGAATCGGTTACCACCCTCCCTGCGTGATCCGGACGAGATCAGGATTGGCAGAGTCGTCGCCTGATGGTATACTCCAGTAGGTGACAATATGGCTGATACATTCACAGACATCGCAGCGTATTATGATGAGTTGTACGTGAAGCCGCAAGTGCCACGTCTCTTGTCGAAACGTACAAGATCAGCGGTGGCAACGATTTGCTTGACGTTGCCTGCGGCACTGGGGGGCACATCCCGTACTGGCAAGACCGATACCGCGTGGTCGGGCTGGACCTCAGTCCAAAGATGCTGGCTCATGCCGCTCTCAAGTTTCCGGACATCGAGTTTCACCTCGGTGACATGATGGACTTCAACCTGGGCCGGGAATTCGACGCTCTGATGTGTCTGTACGGCTAGATCGGTTTCGTGCGGACGCCGGAGAATCTGAACAGGGCCCTCGTCACGTTTGCCTCGCATCTCAGACCGGGTGGTATACTCTGTCTGACGCCTTGGTCAACTCAAGAGGAGTTCAGCCCCACCATAGTGGTCGACGCCGTGAAGCACCCTCACATTCGAATCGCCCGACTGGAAAACGTCAAGCTCAAGCGGCCCGGCACGGTCGAAATCGATTTCCATCATCTGGTCGGTCGCGATGGCGAAGCCAGCTATCACCAACAGTCGGTTGAGATCGGGCTGTTCTCACGACAGCAGTATCGGGATGCAATCGGCACGGCTGGACTGGAATTGATGGAGTATCAGCAGGGAGAGGACATCCGTATGGGTGTCTTCGTGGCTCGCAAGCTCCTATGATCGAAACAACAGCCTCAGCCGGATTGAACGTTCTGACGGATTGTTGGATTGGTACTGACCTATGTGATGCCGACAGCGTTTTCGAGTACAATACTAATCATGACTGGAAAGAAGGCGGTCACCACCACCTGGCCTGTCCTCGTTTGTGCCATGTTTCCGACAGTGTATAGGGTAAGCGTGGAAATCCAAGACGCAAGGAGGTTCTAAGATGTCCTACGAAATACCTAAATGCAGGATTACTGTGATTAAGAGGACCATCAACCAAGACTTGATTGATGAGTACTTGGACGACGAATACAAGGACGTGGGTCTCTGTGAGTGTTTCAGAGATGGTCAAGAGATCGTGATTGAGGACCACTCAGTGGTGCCTGATGGTTTCTGTTCCTCGGCCTGGGCAGACATCCGCAAGGATATCCTGACAGTAGCGATGGGAGGTAGTATGCCTGGGATCAAACAATCAGGCACTATGATCGTTGGTTGTACAGACTGGTTCCGGCCGGTGATCTTCAAGGTGGAGAGGATGGTGAATGAATGATACCGATTCGTACATGCAGAGAATGCTGGTATCCAACCCTTTGATGGAACCAGTTGTTCGTCTAGCTGTCAAAGCGCTTCAACTCACTCCAGGAAGTCGAGGCTTGGATGCCGGATGTGGAATCGGCTTCCAGACCCTGTTGCTAGTGTAGTGTCTTACAAATACCTTTACAGTCTCTGTCATTCTAGCAAGCCTATGAAAAACCCTTTCGACCAACCCCCGTGCGGCCCATCTGGGCCGCCTTCCCCTTCCTGTCCAGGAAGAGCCTTCCTACCGAGGAAGGGGGGAAAGATTATATCTGGGGGACACCCCCAGACCCCTGCCAAAGGAGGCTTCGGCCCCTCCCGGAAGAGGGGGTGCCCCTCAGAAGGGGCCTGCCCTCTGGACTCCCCTTTTTCATCACCCTGTCAGACTCGA
>DATKWT010000125.1 GCA_035529395.1 Dehalococcoidales bacterium
CCAGGATGAATGCATTCAGACCTTCTTCATAATGCCTGCCTGATGTGATGAACCCCTCATTGTGGGTACCAGAGATTTCGAGGAATCTCTTCGGCTCCTTCGCCGCCTCAAACAGTTGCCGCCCGTGTTCAAAGGGCATTATTTCATCATCGCGGCTGTGGACAATCAGAACGGGGCAATCCACTCTGCCCAGGTACTCTGCCGTATCGTATTTAAAACGCGATAGCCACCTTACCGGAAGATAGGGATAGAGTGTGGCAGCAATATCGGGAAGGGATGTAAATGTTGACTCAAGGATAAGTGCCCTTGGCGGGTGGGTCTGCGCAAGCCACGAGGCAATCGCACCACCAAGCGACCGGCCAAAAACGACTATTTGGTCCGGATTCATCTGGCGCGTCTCAATCAAGTACCGCCACGCCGCCTCAGCATCTTTGTAGGTGCCCTGCTCCGTGGGCTTTCCTTTACTCTGGCCGTAGCCTCGGTAGTCGAAAATGAAAACGTCCAGTCCGAGTCGATGAAACTGTTGAACGGACTCTAACCGGTGTGATATGTTGCCTGCGTTACCATGACAGAATAGAATCACACCACTGGCACCAGCGCAGGGAATAAACCAGCCAGAGAGCTCGATCCTGTCCGAGGTTTCAAATGAGACGTTCTCGAAGTTGAGCCCAATGCTACCGGGGTCCGCTACAAGAATGCGTTCAGGATAGTACACATAGTGGGATTGGAAAATGAAGAGGAGGCCGGCAAGAATGATGTAGGCGCCGGCGACAGCGACAACAACCCAGATGCCTGGCATGAGAAGTCCCTTCCATTTCAGCAGACTTCGCCCGAGAGGTTTCATTTGTATGTACATGTAGCCAGTCTGTTTGATGCCTGCCCGTTTCTGGGATGATACTGGCACTAGCTCATGGGAAGAAACTACAAGGCGGCCGGACGTACCCGCGCTGTTTTTCTGCCTATTCCAGTTGTGCCTCTTCTAACCCGAAGAAGTGCCCCACCTCGTGAAGTACTGTGAGACGCACCTCGGCCTCGATGTCTTCCTCAGTATGACAGGCTCGCTCAATGGGTCCCTTGAATATCGTTATCACGTCAGGCAAGGTGACATCCTCCAGTGAGCGTTCTGTGAGGGGTATTCCCTCATAGAGCCCCAGGGTGTCAGGCATGTCTTCTGGCGGTTCATCTTCTATCACCACCGCCACATTCTCCAGTCTGCTCCGGAATTCCTTTGGCAGGGCTGCCAGCGCCCTCCTTACCAGGCGCTCAAACCTTCGACGAGACAAGTTACTTCTTCCTACCATATCGAGATTGCCCCTCCTGATTCTTAATTGTGCCTGTACTATGGCGGATAGTCAACACCAAGTCTCACCAGTCACTTCCGTTGATCTGCTGGGTCTTAAGCCAACGTAACCTATGTGGGTTGGCTAGCATCTATACAGAAGTTGGCTCCGTCTGCGGCATGGACCGCCATGGCGGTATGCATGGTACTCACGATTGCCTGCTTGCTCCTGTCCCCCGTGGTGCTGCGTCGCAAGGAACTCTAGCAGTGTGACGAAAAACCCCGACCATCCTCTATCTGGGGGACACCCCCAGACCCCCGTCATAAGGGGGCGCCCCTCAGAAGGGGCGAAGCCCCTCTGGACTCCCCTTTTTCAGTTCACTCCTAGAGCTTTCCCATCTCATCCAGCAGCTTGACTACCCGGAGTGTTTCCGCAATCCCGGTAGTGCCACGCATGGACACCACTACCGAGAGTGTTTCCAGTATCTCTTCTGTGGTCGCTCCGGCGTCAAGTGCACCCGTGGTCTGTCCCAGGATGCAGTTAGTGCATCCGGCACCAAGTGCCAGGGCCAACGACATCAGCCGCTTTGTCTTTGTGCTGAGGGCTCCGTCCTTGTACACTTCACTTATTACCGGGATTTCAACATCCCACAGGTCGGGTAGAGCCTTCCGAAACTTACGCAGCAGTTGCACACGCCCTTCGTTGAGTTCAACCTGACTCTCCATGCTTTCTACCTCTCCCCTTTCTATTATTACCAGAAATCTATTGGAACAGTCTGATAGAAATCATAAGCAGGAAACCCGGCACTGTCAACCTTCTCTGCTTATGAGCCAATTCGACCTATTGACATCGGACTTCGGATGGTCTATTCTCCATTTGCCAGGTTGCACAAACCACTCCAGAGTTTCCTGAGCAGTATATAGCGTAGACCATAGTCCCGGGTAAGCAGGAGGTGGCATTATGGCGACCGATACTATCTATCACAAGAGACCGTGGTTGAAGTTCTACCGTCCTGAAGTACCACCCGACGTGGATATCCCGGAGCAGTCCGTGGTAGAGACATTCGATGCCGCCACGGAGAGGTGGCGGGACAAGACTGCCCTGGTATTCTACGGCAGGAAGCTAAGCTACCGGGAGCTAAGAGACCAGGTCGACAGGTTCGCCACTGCCCTGGCCGACCTCGGGGTGAAAAAGGGAGACAAGGTCGCCTTGCTCCTGCTTAACTCCCCCCAGTTTATCATTGCCTACTTCGGGGCCCTCAAGGCCGGAGCGACCCTGACGCCAATCAGCCCCATGTACGTCTCGTCCGAAATCAAGCACCAGATAGAGGACAGCGGTGCACGGAGTATCATCTGCCAGGACATCCTGTATGACCATGTGGAGAAGGCGGGGGTGGAGCTTGACCGCGTGATCCTGACCGATGTCACCGAGTACCTTCCCCGCCTGAAGAGGTTCCTCGGCAAGAGCATGCTCCGCGCGGTGTACCAGAAGATGTCCGCGCCTCCGATGGACATCTACCAGAGAGAAGGCTTCTACCAGTTCCAGGACCTCCTCAAAGGCTATCCGCCGGAACCGCCACACATTGAGTTCAACGTCCGTGAGGACCTGGTGACCCTGCCCTATACCGGCGGTACCACCGGACTACCCAAGGGTGCTATGATAACTCACCACAATATCGTCGCTGCCCATCACCTCGGTCAGGCGTTCTGGGGGGATGTCATGGAGGTCGGTAAGGAGATTATCCTTGCCTACCTGCCCTTCTACCACATCTACGGTCAGTCCGTGGTCATGCTGGGCGGGATATCCCAGGGCTATACCCTGGTGATATTTACTACCCCGGACCTGGATGATATTCTGAACTCCATAGAGAGCTACCGGGCGACTATATTTTACAGTGTGCCCTCGCTATACGAGGCGCTCAGGGACTATGCCCGGACCGACCGGGTGAACTGGAAACGCCTCAAAGTGCTGGTATCCGGGGCGGACGCCCTCCTTGAGGATACTGCCAGGGGCTGGGAGCAGCGGACCGGCACCAGGATACATGAGGGGTGGGGCATGACCGAGACCAGTTCGGTGGGTATTCTCAACCCCTACGGCCGGCCGAAGGTTGGCTCCTTTGGCATACCGCTCTCCAATACCATTGCTGCCATAGTCGACCCCGACGGTACGGATTTCCTGCCCGTAGGGGAGGTAGGGGAGCTTCTGGTCAGGGGACCGCAGGTGATGAAGGGGTACTGGAACCAGTCGGCAGAGACGGAAGAGGTCCTCGTGGAGATTGATGGAGAAAAATGGCTGCGTACCAGCGACCTTGCCAGCATGGACGAAGAAGGATACTTCTCCTTCTACGATAGAAAACGGGACATGATAAAGTACAAGGGTCTGGCCGTATTCGCGCGTGAGGTGGAGGAAGTGCTGGCGAATCACCCTCAGGTAAAGGAGGCGGGCGTAATCGGCGTTCCGGACCCGGAGGTGGGCGAGAGGGTCAAGGCGGTGGTTGTCCTGGAGACGGAAGCCAGGGGCAAGGTGCTGGAAGAGGAGATTATCAAATACTGCCAGGAGAATCTGGCCCACTATAAGTGCCCCAGGATAGTAGAGTTCCGGGGTGAGGTACCCAAGACGGACGTCGGCAAGGTGTCCCGGCGTGAGCTGAGGGAGACCGAGGAGCTGTAAGATGGCTGCTTTCTTCGAGGTAGAGAACCTGACCAAGCGCTTCGGCGGCCTGGTAGCTGTCGATAACGTAAGCTTCGAGGTGGGGCGGGATGAGATTGTCGGGCTGATTGGCCCCAACGGTGCCGGGAAGACCACGCTGGTGCGGTGTATTCTGGGCATACTGAAGCCCGATACGGGAAAGGTCCGGTTCAAGGGAGAGGACATCACCAGGCACCGTTCCTGGGATGTTGTCCAGAGAGGCCTGGTGGGGACTTTCCAGGTGGTCAAACCGTTTCGCCGCCTGCCGATAATTGCCAATGTCATGGTGGGATGTCTTTCACCGCGTGTGAAGAAGCGTGGCGAATGGGTAAAGCGAATAGAGGTCAAGGCCCGGGATGCACTTGAGTTTGTTGGTATTGCTGACATGGCTCTTGAACCTGCCTCTGTCCTGTCCCACGGTGACCTGAAGCGGCTGGAGGTAGCCAGGGCAATAGCCACTGACCCCGAATTGCTGTTGCTTGACGAACCGTTCGGCGGGCTGAACCCAGCCGAGACCGAGCTTATGGCTAAGTCCATCAAACGGTTGCACAAGGGGGGGAGATTTGGCAGGCTGCACAGCGAAGGGCCGGCAATGCTCATCATTGAACACAAACTCAGCGAACTGATGAAGATAGTGGACAGGTTGGTCGTTCTTAACTTCGGTGAGGTGATTGCCCAGGGCACCCCGGAAGAAATATCCAGGAATGAACAGGTGATTGAGGCCTACACCGGCAAGGAGGTGCTCATTGCTTGAGGTTAAGGGAGTAACCGTTCGCTACGACACCGCGATGGTTCTCGATGAAGCCAGTCTCCACGTTGAAAAAGGTGAACTGGTGGGGCTGGTTGGCCCCAATGGCGCCGGGAAGTCCACTCTACTCCGGGCGATATCCGGGCTGGTGAGGTGGGAGAAGGAAGTACTCAGGGGGACCAGGAAGGCAGATATAACCTTTGAGGGGACCATTGAGTTCGAAGGGGAGAGGATTGACGGGCTCTCCGCATCGGAGATAGCGGAGAGAGGCCTTGTCCTTTGCCCGGAGAGGGGCAGGCCGTTTGTGGAAATGACGGTGCGGGACAACCTGCTTGCCGGTGCTTATCTCTGCAACGACCGCCGGGAAATCGAAAAAAACATGGAACGAGTCCATGAGCTCTTCCCGAGGCTGAAAGAACGGGAGAAACAGATATCGGGGACGCTGTCCGGCGGGGAGCGACAGATGCTCTGCATCGGGAGGGCACTGATGCGCCAGCCCAAGTTCCTGCTGGTGGACGAGCCTTCCAGCGGACTGGCTCCGCGATTGAAAGAGGACCTCTTCGAACGTATCAAGGAGATTTACCACGAGCTGGGGGTCACCATTCTTCTCGCCGAGCAGGACGTGAGTTTTGCCTTTGAACTGGCGGTGAGAAGCTACGTGATGTCCCGGGGACACATAATTGCCCATGGAACCGCCAAGGAACTGCTTGGCGACGAGACCGTCAGGAAGACATACCTCGGCCTCTAATCAGCCGCCTGCTCGTAGAGACGGGTGTTGCAGGCGCGGCAGGTCTTCCGGAAGGCCATGTTGGATAGCTTGCAGCGCGGGCACTCCCGCTCAAGCTTGTCACGTGCCCAGACGGCGATACCCTCCGGCATGAAGAGCAGCATCACCACCACTATGCCGGCGAAAATTAAAATTCGTACCTCAGGAACAATACGCAAGAACTCCATAAGAGGATGCAGAACATAAACCCCAACCACCGGTCCATAAATGCTGGTTATGCCACCGAAAACCGTCCATATTATTGCTTGAAACGAGAAGAACAGGTCCAAGTTCGAAGGACCGGCAATCCTCATAAAGTGCGCATTGAAGGCACCAGCAATTCCAGCAAAGAAACCAGCCACGATGAAAGCCAGTAGTTTATATCTGATGGTATTGATACCGCTGGCGCGCGCGGCAATCTCGTCTTCACGGATAGCATGAAAGATAATGCCCGTTCTGACGAAGCTGCTCTTGGCATCGGTGAGTTTCCACATTATCAGCACCGAGACAACCATAACCAGCACCGAGATAAAGTAATCAAGGGTGCGTGAGTCGGAAATGCGAGCCAGACCGGAGACACCCAGCTCGCCACCGGTGAAATCGGAGAAGGCGAAAATAATCCCGAGGAGTATAAGCGGAAAGGCCAGAGTGACCAGAGACAGGTATGGTCCCCTCAGCCTTAACGCAGGTAAACATACCACCACTCCCGCTACCACCCCTGCTAGCGCCCCGATGGGTATTGTTGCCCAGGGGTCCCAGCCCAGGTTTATATTCAGCAAGGCTGATGTGTAGGCGGCAACCCCGAAGAAGAGAGCATGTCCGAAATTTATCTGACCGGTGTAGCCGGAAAGAAGGTCCCAGCTAACGGCGAAAATGACAAACATATTGGCAAAGATAAGGGTGCGCAGGATATAAGGATCTTGCGTGATAGCAGGGATAATGAACAGAAGCAGAAAAAAGACTAAGGCTATTGACCTACCCGGGATAGCCAGTACATCCCCCTGGAAATCCTTAAGCAGCCGCCTTATCAACTACAATCTCTCCTCTTCAAAAGCTACACCGAACAGGCCCTCAGGTCTGACTAGAAGTATTATCACCATGACCAGCAGGGCAATCGCCCCCTTTAGAAAGGCGCCTTCCGGGAGCAAGAAGACAACCAGAACCTCAACGTAACCAATAATGAAGGCTGAGATGAAGCTTCCTTTGACACTTCCCAGCCCTCCGAGGACAACAATAGCCATAATCATTACCAGTGGTGGTGTCCACATGTGTGGTTCCAGGACGAGTGTTGGCGCTACTACGATGCCGGCAACTGCCGCCAGCGCTGCTGCTATGCCCATGGTTATCAGAAGTATCCTGGGAACATTTATCCCCATTAGACCGGCAATTTCGGCATCCTGGGCAGTAGCCCGGATAGCAACCCCCAGCCGTGTCCTGGATAAAAGCATCCATACACCAAAGAGGACAACCAGGACGACGCCAAAGATTAGCAGATGTTGATAGGAGACCTTTACCCCGAGTATTTCCTGATACCCGGAGATAAAACTCGGTGCCCCGAGATAGTGACCACCAAAGGCCAAAAGCATGCATTCCTGAAAGACCATAGCCAGAGCGAGGGTTATCAGCAATATGGTCACATGGTGTTCACGTACACGGTCAATAAATAGCTTATAGGTACCGAGCCCGATAGCGATAGTAATGACCAGAGAGAGGATAATTGACACCAGCGGGTGCAGACCAAGCAGATGGGCAAAGGTATATATACCGTAAGCCGCCAGCATGTAAAAACAGGTATGAGCCAGGTTTATCATGCGTGCCACACCAAAGATGAGAGAAAAGCCGACGGCTAGAAGGGCATATACCCCTCCCCTTATCAGTCCGGTAATCAGAATTCCTTCAATCATGGCTCATCTGCGCCAGATAATTCTCTATAAGAATCCACCTGGCTCCACTTCGTGGGGACCCCGGGCTTACACTGACTAGCCCAGGGGCCCCATAAAGAGTTTTTCGGAGGCAATCTGTTATACCTCTACGGCTATTTAGCGTATTTCTTAATTACCCTGTCCGGTATCTGCCATTGAACGGTGCCTTCATAGGTTATATCGTTCCAGCCCCACGGCCATACGGCCTTCATCTCTCCATCCTGCCACTGCGTAGCCAGGCCGGTTACAAAGCCCGGACCATATACTACGTCGTGAGGATTATCTGCATCTTGCCCCGTGAAGGTAATCCTGCCCCCGGTCCCCACAAAGTCCGTCTTTTTAAGTTCGACAACAACGGCATCGGAATCAAGAGTCCCTGCCCTTTCGATAGCTTCTGTAAGAAGGAGAATGGCATCGTAGGTGCCGGCATTATAGGTTGGGGTCTGTCCGTACTCCTCCATGAAAGCATCGAAGAAGGGTATGGTGTACTCCGTTACGGCTATTCCCTTGGCGTAGGTGTTCAGGGTCGTCTCATAGTTGCCGTAACCACCGGTTGCATCCCAGAACCCGTCCTTCTGGGCTTCGACGTTGATACCCACTGAAGCTACTGGTATTTCCAGCTCGCCCAACCCCTTAGCATAGGGAATGCCTATCGGTCCGGAGATTATGGTCAGGATAAAGTGAGCTCCGGAAGCTTCTATGGCTGTCAGTTCGGCGGTGAGGTCAGTAGCCGTGGGTGATGGTCTCCATGTCCCCACAACCTCCATACCCAGCATCGCCGGCACGTAGGCTTCATAAGCCCCCACCATACCGTCGGCCCATTGCGCTCCTTCACCTAGTATGGCAACTTTCAGGGGACCTTCAAGGCCCAATCCTCCTTGCATTATGGCTCCGGCCAGTCCCAGAGTGGCCAACGAGTTGGCCACCAGATTATTGGAATGGAATGGTGTTACCCTGAACCAGTACTTAAAGGTGTCGTAGTCCTCAGCAAGACGTGTATTGAGTTCGTAGGTGGCGGCGCCACAACCGAGGAAGATAGTCTTGTACTCCATGGCAACATCCTGCATGGGGAATACGGCCTCGGTCCTGAAGCCTCCAACCACAAAGTCCGCCTTATCCACCGTTATCAGTCGTTCCATAGCGGTAGCAGCATCGGTAGGGCTAAGCATCTCATTGGAGTCCGTTTTGATTAGTTCAATCGTGTATTCTTCCCCATCTATTGTTACACCACCGGCGTCATTGATTTTGTCCCGCGCCATGGTGGCTCCGTACCAGTGGTGCTCGCCCTGTACGAACTGCATTGGCCCGATAACGCCAATCTTGATTACCTTGGCTTCTTCAGCCGTGGTCCCGCACCCGGCGGCGACGAGAAGCATTAACAGTGAACATGCCAGAAGTATATGAATAATTTTCTTCAACATTGCGACCTCCTTGATATATCGCGTTCTCAAACCGTATTTGCAGATAATATTCCAAACACCAGCCGCACCGTGCTATTTGCATATGTCTACTCTACTGAAGGCAGGCACCTCCTTTTTTAGTCCTTGTTCTCTATACCGGTGAAGAAATATATATCATCGATTAAACTAAGAAGGGCTTCTGCTATCACCATCGGACTGGTAATTGCAGTGCCCTCCACCGCTTCAACCGCCTGTTATGTCGTTGAAAGATGAATTTGCGATTCACCACTGATATGTTCCTCAATTGCTATACGCTTCGCTGCCAGCATGTACATCGTGTCTATGTATACGTACCCACGTGCACAACGAATATACTCCCCGACGTGGAGTTTGTCAAGACCTCGAATAAACTCTCTCTTCACACTAATACCCGGAGATTGAAGTGAATGACGTTGAGGTGAAGATGTACTATACTATCCCTGTGTTTCGTGATAGCTCTGGGGATGAGACAGTAAGAGTTGAATCAATCGTGCACCAGGGTTGAAGGGGTGAAATGGGGAGTCATAGAGAGGGCGCCCCTCAGAAGGGGCATAGCCCCTCTAGCTAAACTTCTCTCCCTCTCCTTTGAAGGAGAGGGAGAACAAGGGGGAGAGGTTGAAACAAATCAGCTACCAACCGATAGAATGGCTCGGCGACCGGGTACGCCTGCTGGACCAGACCCGACTTCCCGGCGAAGAGGTCTACCTGGAAATTGCGGACTACCGCGAGATGGCTGTAGCCATTAAAGAGCTGAAGGTCCGGGGCGCTCCGGCCATAGGAGTGGCCGGTGCCTACGGAATGGTTCTCGGCGCTCTGGCAATCAAAGCCGGTACCATCGAGGAGTTCCGGGACAGGCTCCAGGAAGTCAGCCGGACACTGAGGAGTACCCGGCCCACTGCTAAAAACCTCTTCATTGCGCTGGACAGGATGGACGCCGTGGCCGCTTCCGGGAAGGACCTCACACGCACGAAGGCAGCCCTGATAGACGAGGCAATCAGCATCCACGCCGGGGAAGCCGAGGCCACCGAAAACCTGAGTCGGATTGGTGCCGACCTTATCCAGAACGGCTTCACCATCCTGACCCACTGCAATACCGGCCCGCTGGCGACCACCGGCTACGGTACCGCGCTGGGCGTCATACTATATGCCCACGAGCAGGGCAAGGAGGTCCGTGTGCTGGCCGACGAGACCCGTCCGCTGCTCCAGGGGGCACGCCTCACCTGCTGGGAGCTTCAAAAGGCCGGCATCCCGGTAACCCTGATTACCGACTCCATGGCGGGCTACTTTATGAGTAAAGGGAGTGTCGACTGCGTGATTGTGGGGGCGGATAGGATTGCCGCCAACGGGGACACTGCCAACAAGATAGGCACCTACACCGTGGCGGTACTGGCGAAAGAGAACGGCGTGCCCTTCTACGTGGCCGCACCGACGACCACCATCGACGTGTCTCTGGCCTCCGGTGACGAAATCCCGATAGAGGAGCGAAGTCCGGACGAGGTCACGAGCTTCCACGGTATCCACACTACCCCTGAGGGTTGCCAGGCCGCCAACCCCGCCTTCGACGTCACCCCGCATCGGTATATCACCGCCATCATCACCGAGCGTGGTATAATACGGGAACCGTTTGGGGAGGGGATTGGGGGAGTATGATACCGGATTCCGCTCCTTGAACCGGCTATAATGATAGTATTGGGACTGACCCATTGACGGAGGGGAAGATGAAGATAAGAGACCTCACCACCGAACAGTTGAAGGCGTTGATTCAGGACGTGGTGGAAGAGAAGCTCCAGGAGATGCTTGATGACCCTGACCAGGGGTTGGAATTGAGGGAAGAGGTCAAGCAGAGG
>DATKWT010000126.1 GCA_035529395.1 Dehalococcoidales bacterium
ATGGTGCCTGATGATGTCTCAAGATGATATTAAGAAATACTTACCATTAACCGAAGCTACGTATTACATTATGATGACTCTTGGTGAGCCGTTGCATGGATATGCAGTAATGCAGGAAGTAGAAAAAATCAGTGAAGGAACGGTCAAAGTCGGCCCCGGCACGCTTTACGGCGTGTTCACCAACCTGGAAAAGGAAGGGTTAATCGTCAAAGTAAAAGAAGAAGAGCGCCGTAAGAGCTACGCCCTGACACCGAAAGGGAGAGCTGTACTTCTAAGTCAGGTTGAGAGACTAGAAATAATGAGCCGGAATGGATTGGCTGTCTCTGCTCGCTTGTTATCAGACAGACACAACGTAGTCGGAGGGGCTTAACTATGGAAAAGACTATGGTTAGAAAGTTCAAGTGGTTTTGGCCCTGGCACGATGAGGCTGAAGAAGCCTGGTTAGGAGAAATGTCGAAAAAGGGTTACCACTTATCCTCAGTAGGTGTAATGGGGATTTACAAGTTTATTGTAGCTGAGCCGCAGGATTACGTCTACCGCCTGGATTATCAGACATTTCCAGAGAAGGACAAACAAGAATATCTACAATTGTTCCGGGATGCCGGCTGGGAGCATATTGGCGAAATGTCTGCCTGGCAGTATTTTCGTAAGGGTTCTAAACAGCGAGAGCCAGATGAGATTTTCACCGACGTTGAATCGAAAGTAGCCAAGTATAAGAGAGTGCTGGCTTATCTGGCGTTCTTCCTGTTAATAGAAGCAATATACGTAGTCACCTTTGCATATAACATATGGGGTGATAGTCCTTACTCCTGGTGGGGTATCATCCGGGCTATTTCACTTCTGGTTCCGCTGGCTGCGCTGTTCCTCATGTATGCCTTCGTTAGACTTATACTGAGGATCAGACAGCTGAGAAGGCTTTAACTCGTCGTTTCAACCGGTTGCCACTGCCATTCCTTCCCCTTCTGGAAAACGTGACCCAGACCTGGGAATGGGAAGTGAAAGGCAAGCACCAGGGCTTTCTCAGTCGCAGCCTTAGCCAATACCCTACGCCTGGTAGCCTCAACCTGTCCCGGGTCCAAATCAACTGCAGCGTACCAGTCTGGCTGCTCAAGATGGATTGGATGGAGCACGGTATCGGACACGCACAGTAATTGTTCACCTTCGGAGGAAATGGCAAGCACCATATGCCCCGGTGTGTGCCCTGGTGCCGCAATGGCCTGTATGCCGGGTAAGACTTCCGTTTCGTGGTCAACGAGACTAAGCTGGCTTTGAATCGGGGGGAGGTTCTTGCGTGCGTATCCCAGGAGAACTTCTCTGGAGTGTTCGTCAAGCTTAAGTTCTGCCTGCTCCGACATCCAGAAATCCCACTCGTCTCTCCAGATAACGTAACGGGCAGTTGTAAAAACCGGCTTGCCCTCGGTATCAGTGTTCCCACCGATGTGGTCTGGATGTCCGTGGGTAAGGATAACAGTGTCGATGTCCTCCGGTGCAATCCCCTCAGTCTTCAGGTTTTGAAGAAGTCTCCCTGTATCTGGACCGAGACCATCGGCGCCCGTATCCACCAGTACCAAGTGCTCACCCGTGTTTACCGTAAGACAGATGTATGGACTTACCCACTCTACCCAGTTTTCTAGCTGCAGGTTGTGCTCGAGCAGCGCCTGCTCAAGGCGTTGTCTTGGTGCGTTGGTGAAAAGAAAACTGGCGGGGGGTGGGAAGACGGGTGGTGCGTATGTGTGGGTGCCATCACTGACGGCCATGCATTCGAAACTGCCTATCTTGAATCTATGGGTTTCCTTATTCATCTTCTGCCACCTCCTCACAGACGACGAACTGGACTCCAGTATACAGCAGGATGGAGCTAGAAAGAAAATTACCTGACATTCCGCCCGATTGTGTGATGCCATACGACAGGCGACTGTCTGGCGGACATCCTTCACACAGCCCGGTCCTGATGTCGTGACTATGTTTCAAGATGCAATTCGCGCTGGAATTGCTCACAGAAGGAAACCAAGAACCTGTATCGTTCCGTCGCCATCTTCTTCGCCGTTTCGGTGTGGAACGCGTTCAGAAGCGTCTCCTTTCCACTCAGAAATCGTTCTGGCACCGATTCAATGCCCAGGCGTCTATCAAATGCACTCGTCCGTTGAAAGGCTCTGGCAATCCACGTGGCTCCAAGGAGTTCCAGCTTATCAGCATCGCTGACGATTCGTGATTCAAGCGTCGTCTGTTCCGTCCCTTTGGTATGTTCGCTGATGATCCGCTTCACGTGCTGTCTCTCCTCGTTCGAATAGCCGAGGCGTTCCAGAAATCGCTCTGCGATGAGCGCGCCTAACTCCCCATGATCCGTTGAGGGAAGCACATACAACGCCAGAAAGTCGAGAAAATCATTCTCATCTCTCCCTAACGCGAGTTTGCTCCATCCAAGCGGTACATTACCGATGTCATGGAGAAGGGCAGCGGTTTCGACGATCTGACAGTCAGCACCTTCTTGCGTCCCAACCTTCACGCCCAGTTTCGCCACGCGTCGAACATGATCGGCGCCATGACAGTAACTCAGATCTGCCTGGTATGTCTCCAAGAAGGCATTGATCCTCTCGATGAGTTGAGCATGTTCCATCATCGTCCCCTCCTCAGAGCAACTCCATACCGCTATCCACAATCCACGCGATTGACCTGCCCGCAAGAACTATACCACTTTTGGATTTAGAGTTCCCGGCATTGGAGCCTGATGGACAGCGTCGGATCCTACTGTAGCATGTGGATGGACAGGCCACCATCTGCTCTCCGAAGGCCAATTTGCTGCACAGAGCGCCAGTTTATGTGACGCGCTGTCGCCAGTCATCCCTTGGGGTAAGGCTCTACGCCCCCAGAATATCCTTGTGCCTCAGCGTCCTCTCCAGTGAGGGCTGCATCTTCATCTCGCGGGACTCGTTGATGGTGAAGTCGAGGTACTCAGTCCTCTGTCTCCGTCTCTTGTTGGGACATCTGTTCCATCATCTCTTGCATCATATTGGTACTGCACAAGTCACAGGATTCGCCTTCCGGCTTTTCCCTTGCCAGGGAAGGGGCGTTCAGAACGATATCGACTACACGCGATAAGCCGGAGTCATCACACTTCCAGACAATATGAACCCTCTTGCCTTCGGGGTCCAGATAGCTGTTCACTCCCGCAGGTCTTTCATCGCCTTCAAGCCGCAAATGCATGGCAAAAGGAGTGTCCCTCGTGCAACCCGTTCCACTCACCGCGGAATACAGGTCGCCAATTGTCCTCCCGGTGTCGCCATCGAAGGTGAATCCTTTGAGAAGCATCAAGGTGTTGTCTACACTTCCAGACATGTCTTCCTCCTGTTCCGTCAGATAGTAGTACGGCCAACTCAGTCGTTGGCCAACTGCCCATATCAATACCCACTCCGTCACACCAGAGCCGGCAGAGCATTTATGAGGCGAACTGCCTCAGCATGACGGCGAGCCTCAGGTTGGCCCAACCGCGGAGTATGAAGACCGCAAAGAGAACGTCGCGAAGACCCGTTGCGGGCCCGCGCTACTGCACCTCGGGCACTTCACCTCATCGTCACTATCACCCTGGCCACGCACGCGCTCAAACATGATACCACAGTGTCTGCATTGGTACTTGTAGACCGGCATTCTCTTCTCCACTGCATTTCGTTACAAGATAGCTTACTACGCTACCATGGCCCCTGTATGTGACTTTCGTTGAATTGCTACGGCGTTCCCGGACTTTGAACCCCCGTTACAATCGTGACCTGGTCGACATGATCCTAGCCTGTTCCCGTGCCTGCCATTGGGGCTGACCTTCACCTCAAATGGCATATACAATCGTGTTTCATCAAAGCTCGGAGGCCAGGGCAGTTCCCTCCTTCCATGGCTTCACCTGGTGGGCATAGACGGACGGTCCCTTTCTGAAGTGAGATGCCTCCTCAAGTGTCTCGACGAAGGGCATGTCCTTCGGATATAGTGTCTTGCCCCGCGGTCGCGGCCCAGCCTTGGAAACGTGACCCCACAGAGGGTGCTCAACGACCTCCTCTGCAATGGCGGCAGCCTCTATCAGCTTGTCCAGGTCAAGGCCCGTCTCGATGCCCATTTCTTCACACATGTATACGAAATCCTCAGTGGGTACGTGACCGGCGGATCTGCCATTGCCGCAATAGGGGCAACCACCCAACCCGCCTAGAGACGTATCAAAATGGGTGACCCCGAACTTGAGAGCCTGATAGTAGCTGATATTGGTCACGCCTCTCTGGTTGTGAAGATGAAGGCCGAAGTCCGTGATCTCAGGCCACCTTTCCGCAATGGCGGACAGCATCTCTGTCAGCTGGTCGGGCATGCACGCACCCATGTCATCTATGATTCTGCAAGAGTTCACCGTTAAGCCATGCTCATGCCAACGGTCCATCACCTCCTTGAGAACTGCCAGTGACTGTTCCAGGGTAAAGTCTCCTTCGAAGTTGGAGCCGAAGGGATTGCCCAACATGATCGCACCTGACTTGACGCCGTCTTGTCTGGCACGCTGAATACCGGTGTCACCCTCGAGAAGCAGTTGCTCTGGCGTCCTGTTGTAGTTACGCATGGAGAATATCCTGCCCACTTCAACGTGGGTCATGTATTGCCTGGTCCTTACGTTGATCTTGGGATAGTACTTGTCGGCTCGCTCAAAACCTCTCTGGTTGAATACAGCAGCGGTATAGACAATACCAGGCTTAGGTACGAATTTCTCTGCAATCTCATCTATACATGCCATCTGGGGGGTCCATCTTGGACTGACGAAAGACCCAATCGAGATGACTTTCAGCCCAGTCTCTCCCAAAGCATCAAGGAGTCTCAGTTTCTCCGAAACAGGGATGTCTTTGCTCTCGATCTGTAAACCTTCCCGCATCGTGTCGTCCCTGATCTCCACCGACTTCGGTAAGCTACTCATGGTGACCTCCTCCGTAATGCCGGGAAACCGTAATCGATACGCCTGACCACCCAGGGCCACAGCCAGACCCTGCTCGGTGAACATAATGGCCCATCGTTTCCCCGACGACAGTGTTTTCGTGCCAGGGCTTCTACCGTGACATGTTGACACTTCTCCAGCCTGGGCGTCCTAGAAGGGCCTCTGTGCAGTCAGACACGTCTACGCCCCCAGGCTCTCCTTATGGTTCAGCGCCTTCTCCAGTGCCTCAGCCCGTTGGGCAGGCTACGGTGACAGACCGACCATTATGGTCGAACTTGTAGACTGGTATCGGGGTGAGGATCGAGCCGAACTCGTAGACTTGCTCCAGCCGTTTCTCCTGCTTCAGACGCTGGACGACCTTTCCGTAGAACGGAATCACACAGCGATCCGGGATACCGATCTTCCGGTGGCGTGAGGGGTCCATGAGAGCCCTGGGGTTGCTGTCAAACTCGAGTAGTGGTATCTCTTCCATTGCCCGTATCTCTCCGTCAGAGTCCCTTCCACTCGTCTCTCAGGATACCGAACTCGACAATGTCATGGAATTCGCCGTTCTTGAACATGGCTTCCCTTTGCCGGCCTTCTTCTCGAAAGCCCACCCTCATGTGCAACTTGATGCTGCGTTCGTTGAAGGCGAAAGCGGCAGACCGTATCCGGTGCAGGTTCAATTGCTGGAAACCGTAATTGAGAATCAGTCGGGTGGCTTCGGTGCCGTAGCCCTTGCTCCAGTAGTCCTTCTCCCCGATGGCGATTCCAAACAGGGCACCATGGTCCTTCGTGCTGATGCCGTGTAATCCAATGTTTCCAATGGGTGTGTTGTCGTCACCATCCATCGCCTCGATAACGAAGTGCGCATCGGTGCCTGCTCTGCCCCTGGTGGCCAGGTCCTCGATCCACTTCTCCTCGGCCATTTCGGTCATTGGCAGGTACATATTGAGGTACTGGATCACTTCCGGGTCGTTGAACCACTTCAGGAAGTGACTGATATCGGATCTCTTCACCGGTCTTAGCAGAACCTTCTCACCCTTTGGCATCTGTACTCTCCTCTCGGGCTTCATCGGCACGCCGACGCCGTACCAGACCTCCCGTCACTGGCTGTACCTGCGTCTACATCACAGGCAAAGCATAGCACCCTGGGTTGGGATGGTCAAAGCAGATACAAAGAAGCGAACCACTTCCGGGTCACACAATATGGCTTTCTGTGCAATGACCATTCCACCAGCGTGCTTCACTTTCTGACGTCCTGTTGCGCCTGGGCACGCCGGGTTTCTTGACACCCGGCAGTCATTCAACTAGAATTCCTCCGCCGGTTGAAATGGGAAATTCCGGTAAAAATGAGCACGACGTCGTTGAGCGGAAGGTCGTTATCGGCTACTTCGTCATGCTTTGCCGGATACTGGTGACCTTCCGGATGGAACTGGAGCCGGGCTTCAAGGTATAGGTAGAGTATCAGGCTGAATAATCCGAGGGAGTGAGGACGACATGCTGTTTGACGGGATACGCATCGGGAAGATGGTTCTGGAGAACCGGCTGGTGATGCCGCCGCTGGAGACCAACCTTGCCAATGATGATGGTTCTGTCTCCCAACGCACTCTGGACCACTACGAGCGGCGTGCTCGCGGCGGTCCGGGGCTCATCGTCGTCGAATGCACCTCTGTCGACCCGGTGCATTTTCACCGTAACCAGCTCAACATCAGTGACGACCGGTTCATCGACGGGCTTTCGCGGGTGGCTGAAGTCATCAAACGGCATGGTGTCCGGGCGGCTATCCAGATTCAGCACCCCGGCCGGCAGATAGTCCTCCCATCGGTACAGTCGGTGGCGCCGTCACCGCTGGCGTGTCGCGCCATACCCCGAGTGCCCAGAGAGCTGACCATTGACGAGATTGAGGAACTGGTGGAGAGGTTTGCCGAAGCAGTGAGAAGGGCCAGGGATGCCGGCTTCGACGCGGTACAGTTTCATGGTGCCCATGGCTACCTGATCGCCCAGTTCATGTCCGCCTGGTCGAATAAGCGCGCCGACCGCTACGGCGGTGATGTCTACGGCCGGGCCACCTTCCCCCTGGAGATTATCGCCCGTACCCGTGAGAAAGTGGGCACGGACTACCCCCTTATCTTCCGCTTCTCCGGAGATGAGTACGTGCCTGAGGGCAGGGGAATCGACGAGTCCAAAGTCGTTGCCCGACTGGTAGAAAAGGCAGGGATAGACGCCATCAGTGTCTCCGCCGGGACGTACGATAGTGGAGAGTGGACCAGCCAGCCAATGCTGATGCCTCGCGGTTGCCTGGTGCCGCTGGCGGCAGAGATAAAGAGCGCCGTGGGTGTGCCGGTGGTGACGGTCGGCCGGATTCACAGTCCGCGGTTGGCCGAAGAAATCTTGCAGCAGGGCAAGGCTGACCTGATCGCGATGGGCCGACCGCTGTTCGCCGACCCCGACCTGCCGATGAAGGCCAGGGAGGGCAGAGAGCGCGAAATCCGCCACTGCATCTCGTGCAACACCTGTATGCGAAGTCTTTCCGACGGCGGGCCGGTCATATGCCTCATGAACCCGGAGCTGGGGCGAGAGGGTGTCCCGGAGGTGAAGGCACCTCAGCCGAGGCGCGTACTTGTGGTCAACGGCGGTCCCGCAGGCATTGAGGCGGCTCGCGTTGCCGCTCTGCGCGGTCATCAGGTGAAACTCTGGGACGAGAGACCCTCACTCGGGGGACGCTGGTCGTGGTTGCTCAAGCCATACATCGCCAGCCGCCTGAAACTGCTGGCGGAGATAGGCGTGACTGTGGAACTGGGCAAGACGATTACGCCACAAGCAGTTGCCCGGGAGAATCCGGAAGTGGTGATTGCCGGACGGGGACTCAAGCCCGAGATTCCCCTGATCCCCGGGATGGATGAGATAGAGCCGGTACAGGCAGACGACATCCTCGTCGAGAAGAAAGAGGTGACGGGCAGGGTGGTCGTTCTTGGTGGCGGCAGCACTGGCTTCGAGGTTACGAACATGCTGGTGCAGCGTGGTCGCCAGGTGTGTATTGTTGAGGAAGGCGACAGTCTCGGAGTGGGCCTTGAGCCGATGACGGGAACCGTGCTGCGGCGGCGGCTGGTAGACCGTGGTGTTGTCTTCCAACGCCGTGCTCGAATCATACGGATTGCCGGCATGACGTTGGTTTTTACCGACGAGCAGGGAACCGAGCAGCAGATTCCCTTCGACCATCTGGTGCTGGCACTTGACTGGCAACCGGAGGGCAGCCTTGTGGACTCACTACGCGGCGGTGACTACCGGCTGATTCCGGTCGGTCCGTACCAGCAGCCGGTCAGCTACGTCCGGGCGTTCCTGGAGGGAACGGCTGTTGGCCGAGAGATATAGCGGGACCGGTCCCTCATTCATTGGAGCAAGTCGAGAATGGTAGCTTCCATAATTGCCATTACCGGTGCCAATAGTGGAACCTTTCTTGGCAGAGGGGGTGGATATCCAGCCCCTTATACAATCTGGTTTCCGGATTATGTTACAATCCTTTAGGGCAGGTCAGCCCGGAACAGCCGAACCTGATAGAAGGAGAAACGAGAAATGGCAGACGAACCCAGGTATTTTCAGGTCGAGAAGGACGGAGCGATAGTCACCTGGAGGTTCAATAACCCACCAAAGAACCTCTGGAACGCGGAGACGGGGCCGGAGTTCTACGCTCTTGCTCAGGAGTTCTACAAGGACCCCGAGTTGCGGGTCGGCATCTTCACCAGCGCCATGCCGGATGTCTTCATACAACACTACGATGTTTCACTGCTGGTCAAGGCGGGAGAAACGCTCCAGGAGACGGCGCCCCCTGCGGAGCGACCGCGCCGTGTTGGTTTTCTGACTGATTCCAAGCCGATCATCGCCGCAATCAACGCCCCGGTTGCCGGTGGCGGCCTGGAACTGGCGATGGGCATGGTAGTACCGATCGACTTTCGCTTCATGTCACGATCGGCCACGGTAGCCCAGCCTGAGGTCGGTGTCGGCATCCTCGCCGGGGGCGGAGGGACGCAGCGCATGCCCCGCCTGATCGGTATCGCCAGGTCGTTGGAACTACAGTTGACCGGCCGGCGGGTCTACGCTGATGAAGCGGAGCGCATCGGCCTGGTTACCAGGGCGTGTGATCCGGAAAGACTGATGCCCGAGGCACTGGCATTTGCCAGGGAACTGGCGATGCGACCTCCGCTGGCGGTCCATCACATCCGGCGCGCGATCTACGAAGGCATGAGCATGTCGCTCGATGACGGACTCGCCCTGGAGTCCGAACTGATGCGAGAACTAATGCAGAGTGATGAAGCCCTGGAAAGAATGCGTGCCTACGTGGCCGGTGGGCAGAACTCACGACGCATCGTGGAAGAGGAGAGTTCCAGCTAGAGGTAAGGCAACTAGTCGAAGCAGCCGTTGTGCTGCGGGGGTAGCCTTCCTCTCAAGAACCAGTACCTGCACCAACTGCTGAAGCAACCCCTCCGTCCCGCGAACCCACCTCCTTTGCCGAGGGCTGCTATCGGGTCAAGAGACTGCTTGGTGAAGGCGGCAAGAAGCGTGTGTACCTGGCCCATGACACCATACTCGACCGCGACGTCGCCTTCGCTTTTCAGAGAGCGAGAATCTGGATGAGGAGTCCGCCTTTGAAACTGGGCGACGGCCGACACAATGACGATGAAGCCTTATCTCCGACATCTCAACAGAAGTCGTGACTCAAGCTGCTAGGACGCTTCCGTTTCCTCTGCCCCCCGACGGGGCCACCAGTACTTCGCGCACAGAATGACCCAGATCAATATCGGGAACAGATCGGCGCCGATGGAGCCAAGAAGGACAATCACCGAGCGCAGGGCACGTGTCTGGATGTCCATGCATAGCACAACAATAATGTGAATACCAAATGTGAGAAAGGCGGCAACGGCCTGGCACTCCGCTACCTCACTGAGCGGGGAATAATGACCGGACGAGTGGCTATACGAATAAGCAACAAACTGTCCCTTAGTACATTATCTCTGAATTATTCTGAAGGGTCCAGGGTGTACGCTAGAGCCCGCTATATAAAATTTCTATGCTGGAAATTCTGGAAGGAAACCCCAATGAATATTCCTGCAAAGGATATGATAACGAGGCATCGTAATTGAGCATAATACGGGGTTCACCTCAACTCATTAAGGGCATATCTTAACTCTTTTATGAAATTGCCGACTGATATGAGGTCATCCCCGGCTTCCATTAGATGGACTATTCGACTGCCGACGATGACACCATCGGCGAGACGGGCTACCTGTGTTGCCTGCTCTGGTGAGGAGATGCCAAAGCCAACACAGAGTGGTTGGGTGGTGACCTTCCTCACCCTGTCGACGAAATCCGCCAGGTCTGGCGGCAGGGCCTTTCTGGCACCGGTCACCCCGCTTACCGAAACCAGGTAGATAAATCCCTGAGACTGGCTGGCGACCAGCTTGACGCGTTCATCTGTGCTGTTGGGGGCGAGCAGGTATATGAGGTCAAGTCCGTGCTTGCGGGTGGTGGCCTCCAGGGGGGAGGCTTCTTCAGGGGGGAGGTCCGGGATAATCAATCCGCTGACCCCAGCCGCGGCGCAATCCCGGCTGAATTTCTCCAGCCCGTAGTGGAAGACAGGGTTGTAATAGGTCATAAAGAGCAGGGGGATGTCCACCTGTTTATGCAACTTAGCGGCTGTTTCCAGGCAGACCTCTGGCGTGACGCCATTCTTGAGGGCACTGAAGCTCGCCTGCTGGATGGTGGCTCCGTCAGCCAGCGGGTCGGAGAAGGGTATGCCCAGCTCTACCATGTCACAGCCGCTGGCGGCGAGGAGAGGGACTACCTTGAGGGTGTCATTGATATTGGGGTAGCCGACGGTAACGTATGGTATCAGGATTTTGTGCTTGCTCAGCCGGAAGACATCAAGTATACGGCTCATAGCTCTTCCCCCAGTGCTTCGGTGACGATATCCATATCTTTGTCCCCCCGCCCGGAGAGGTTGACGACGATAATCTCGTCCTTTTTAAGCGACGTCGCCAGCCTGGCGGCATAGGAGATGGCATGAGCAGTCTCCAGTGCCGGGGTGATACCCTCGGTAAGGCAGAGTAACTTGAAACCATCAAGTGCCTCCTCATCATTGACGGCGACATAGTCGGCACGCCCGCTGTCCTTAAGGAAGCTGTGCTCCGGTCCAACTCCGGGGTAGTCCAGTCCGGCCGAAATGCTGTGGGTTTCCCTGACCTGCCCGTGGTTGTCCTGGAGCAGGTATGATTTGGTACCGTGGAGCACGCCGATGCTGCCTCTGCTCAAGGAAGCGGCGTGTTTATCACTCTTTAGCCCTCTGCCGCCTGCCTCCACCCCGATGAGTTTGACACCTTTATCCTCCAGGAAGGGGTGGAAGATACCGATTGCGTTGCTGCCGCCGCCGACACAGGCTATGACATAATCCGGCAGGCGCCCAACTTGCCCAAGGCACTGCTCTCGTGTTTCCTTACCGATGACCGTCTGAAACTCTCGCACCATAAGCGGGTAGGGGTGAGGGCCAACCGCCGAACCGAGTAGGTAGTAGGTGTACTGAACGTTGGTCACCCAGTCTCGAATAGCTTCGTTGATGGCGTCCTTAAGGGTGCGGCTGCCTGTTGTTACTGCCCTTACTTCGGTACCCATCAGCTTCATACGAAAGACGTTGAGTCCCTGGCGGCGAATGTCTTCTTCACCCATGTAGACGATGCACTCCATACCCAGCATGGCGCATACGGCGGCTGTAGCTACACCGTGCTGCCCCGCCCCTGTCTCGGCGATAACCCGTTTTTTGCCCATACGCCGGGCGAGCAGTCCCTGCCCCAGGGCGTTGTTAATCTTGTGGGCACCGGTGTGGGTCAGGTCTTCCCTCTTGAGTAAGATACGGGCACCACCGCAGTGTCCCGTGAGTTGCTTTGCTTCGTACAGCGGTGTCGGTCTGCCGGCATAGTCATGCAGCAGTTCGCCAAGCTCTGTCCAGAAGCCGGTGTCTGCCTGCGCCTCATGGTAGGCTTGTTTAAGCTCATCGAGGGCGGGTATCAGTGTTTCCGGGACAAACCGTCCCCCGTAGTCCCCGA
This sequence comes from Dehalococcoidales bacterium, assembly GCA_035529395.1. NCBI lineage: Bacteria > Bacillati > Chloroflexota > Dehalococcoidia > Dehalococcoidales > Dehalococcoidales bacterium. Next base: position 12,031 of record DATKWT010000126.1, read on the forward strand.
AGTAGCCTCCCTCGTCTGGTAACATTATCTCTCTCCTTTAGTCCCTGTCAGACTTGCCTGGCTGCCGCTATAAAGGGCGTTATCCTGACGATTTGGTTGACCTCTCTTGACCGGTGTCATAGCAATTCTCTCATCCTGGCAGCGATGTCCGGTGCCGTTACCAGGTGTTCACCCACAAGAGCGGCATCGACACCCCATTCTTTCAATCTTGCCATGTCATTGCGACTCTTGATTCCGCTCTCACTGACCACTACTTTGCCCCTGGGAATGAACGGTCGCAGGTGTCTGGTTGTCTCCAGGTCAACGGTAAAAGTATTCAGGTCCCGGTTGTTGATACCGATAATATCCGACTCACTGCTCAAGGCGGTTTCCAGTTCGGCTTCGTTATGGACTTCCACCAGGCAATTCATGCCCAGTTTACGGCCCAAGTCCAGCAGCTCTTGAAGTCTTTCCGTGTTTAAGATGGCTACGATGAGGAGCAGACAGCTGGCACCGCAGGCGCGGGCTTCATAGACTTGATATGGGTCGAAGATAAAGTCCTTCCTCAGCAGAGGCAGACTATCCCCGACGGCATTCCTGGCCTCTTTGAGGTGGTCAAGGCTCCCCTGGAAATAATTGGGTTCAGTGAGTACCGATATAGCTGCGGCGCCGTTATCGGCATAAGTTCGGGCAATCTCTGCCGGCTTGAAGTCCGGGCGCAGCACCCCCACCGAGGGCGAAGCCTTCTTTATTTCAGCGATTAGCCGGACACCATCACGGCGTAAGGCAGCGGCGAAATCAAGGGGTGGGGACTGCCTGGAGGCTTGAGCTTTCAGTTCGTCCAACGGCAGCCGTTTCTTGCTGTCTTCAATCTGTTTAAGGCTGTCGGCTACTATCTTGTCAAGAATCATTAGCTTCACCTCGACCGAGGCTCTGGCTGAGCTCAACCAGCCTTTCCAGTTTTTCGCGGGCATGGCCACTGTCTATTGCCTCCCCGGCCAGCGCTATCCCCTCCTTGAAGGTAGCGGCATGGTCGCTGGCTATGAGACCAGCGGCGGCGTTAAGCACCACTGCATCCCGCTGAGGGCCTGGATTGCCGGACAATGTCTGCAACAGCAGTTCGGCGTTCTCACTGGCGGTACCGCCCTTCAGGCTTGTCCGGCTGGCTCTGGATAACCCGAAATCTTCCGGGGTTACGGTGTAGCTGTTGATGCCGTTATCCTTGAGCTCGCAGATGTCAGTCTTTCCGGTGATGGTCATCTCGTCTATGCCATCCTCGCCGTGAACAACCAGCACGTGGTGGCAGCCCAGCCGCTTGAGGACGGCAGTCATCTTTTCCAGCAGAGACTCATCAGCCACCCCCAGCACTTGATATTCTGCCCCCGCCGGGTTCGTTAGCGGGCCCAGTATATTGAATACAGTGCGGATGCCAATCTCACGCCGGGGGGCTGAGGCGTGTTTCATAGCGGGGTGGAAGACGGGGGCGAACATAAAGCCGATGCCCACCTCCTCCAGGCACCTCTCCACCTGAGCGGCATCGAGGTCTATCTTAACCCCCAGGGCCTCCAGCACGTCGGCACTACCGCACTGGCTGCTCATGGCACGGTTGCCGTGTTTAGCTACCTTGAGCCCGGTACCGGCAGCCACAAAGGCAGCCGCCGTGGAGATGTTGAAGGTGTTGGCGTTATCCCCGCCGGTGCCGACGATATCGAGCACCGGTCCGCTGGCTACCACCCGAACTGCCTTAGACCGCATCACCTGTGCCAGACCGGCAATTTCATCTACCGTTTCTCCTTTTATCCTCAGGGCGGTAACAAAGGCGGCAAGCTGGGCGGGGGTGGCCTCACCCTGCATTATCTCTTCCATCACCGCTGCCGCTTCCTCCATGCCCAGCGATTCCCCTGATATCAGCTTCGAGATAGCTTCTCTAATCACTTTTAACCCCCGTGACATTAAGGAAATTATGTAGCAGCTCTTTGCCTGCCTCGGTCATGAAAGATTCGGGGTGGAACTGGATCCCCGCCACAGGGTAGTGGCGGTGCCTTAGTCCCATTATGGTGTCGTCGTCTGTCCAGGCGGTTACCTCCAGGCAGTCCGGTAGCCCCTCCCGCCGCACCACCAGCGAGTGATAGCGGATGGCAGTGAGGGGGTTGGGTAGCCCGGCAAATACTCCCTCCCCATTGTGGTGGATGAGAGATGACTTGCCATGCATAATTTTGCCTGCCTGCTCTATGATGCCGCCGTAGCTGAAGCCGATGCACTGGTTCCCCAAGCAGATGCCAAGGATGGGCAGCCGGTTGCCAAAGTGGTGGATGACCTCGTTGGAGATGCCGGCCCTCTCCGGTACCGAGGGGCCGGGCGATATGACAATCCGCTCCGGATTCAGCCGCTCAATCTCAGCGGTGGTGGTCTTGTCGTTGCGTACTACCAATACCTCCTCCCCCAGTTCGCTGAAGTACTGGAAGAGGTTGTAGGTGAAGCTGTCGTAGTTATCAATCAGTAGCAGCATGGTTCTCCTCGGCTTTCGGACTGGTATCCTCCGCCTGACTGACGGCATTGAGCAGCGCCCTGGCTTTGTTCATGGACTCTTCATACTCCTTTTCGGGGATGCTGTCATAGACCACTCCACAGCCTGCCTGGGTGTAGGCGATGCCCCGGTTGACCACCATCGTCCTGATAGCGATAGCCATATCCATATTGCCTGAAAATGAAAGGTATCCCACTGCCCCGGCGTAAGGACCTCTCTTTTCAGTTTCCAGCTCGGCAATAATCTCCATGGCGCGTATCTTGGGGGCGCCGGATACCGTGCCGGCGGGGAAGCAGGCGCGCAGGGCGTCAAGGGGGGTCATGTCGCCCCGCAGTTGGCCCTGAACGTGTGAGACCAGGTGCATAACGTGGGAGTAGCGCTCTACATCCATCAGGTCGCTGACCTCAACCGTGCCCGGCTGGCTCACACGCCCGATATCGTTACGCCCCAAATCCACCAGCATAATGTGCTCGGCACGTTCTTTCTCGTCGCTGCGGAGCTCCTTATCCAGGCGGTCGTCTTCTGCGGGGTCTTTACCCCGCGGGCGGGTACCGGCCAGGGGACGGGTCATCACTGCTCCGTCTTCCACTCGCACCAGTATCTCCGGTGACGCCCCTATGATATGAAAATCTTTGAAATCAAGGAAGAACATGTAGGGGGAGGGGTTGATAGTGCGCAGCGCACGGTAGATATCAAAGGGATTAGCACGGGTCGGTTGTTTCAGCCGCTGGGAAAGTACCACCTGGATAGCTTCACCGGCGGTGATGTATTCTTTGATAAGGCGTACCTTATCTTCAAAGTCTCCCCGTGACATGTTAGAGGATAGGCCTTTGCCCCTGGCGACGGGTTTGAGCTCTGCCTGCCCCGGCAGGAGGGGTGTCTTGAGCCTGTCTACCAGGCTGTCAATCTTCTCTACTGCCTGCCGGTAGGCTGTCTCTATATCCGGGCTGTCAAGAAAGACATAGCTGATAACCTTTATCTTGTGGGTGGCATGGTCAAAGGCTAGCATAGTATCCACCAGCATGAAGAGTGATTCCGGTAGCCCCAGCGGGTCGGCGGTGGGGGAGGGAAGCTCCTCAAACCGGGTCACCGTTTCATATGATAGATAACCCACTGCCCCGCCACAGAACCTGGGCAGACCGTTAACCGGTACTACCTTATACTTCTCCAGTTCCCCGGCCAGGGAGAGAAGGGGGTCGGTGCCATCTTCCCCTCTCGTGGTGAGCACGCGGTAGGGGTCAGTGCCGATGAAGCTGTAGCGTGCCACCCGCTCACCTCCCTCTACACTCTCCAGCAGGAAGGAATAACCGCCCCGGTTAATCTTCAGGAAAGCGGATACCGGCGTTTCAAGGTCAGCCACGATTTCGCGGCAGACAGGTACCAGGTTACCGTTTTGCGGTTCAAAGCTCTTTACTTCTTCCAGTGTCGGGTAATACATCTCATACCTCTTAAATACAAAAACTCCTCGCCCATAGGGGCGAGGAGTTAAATCCTTCGCGGTGCCACCCTAGTTGGTTATCAACAATAGCAGGATAACCATCTCTTCTCAGGTACGGCTTCAAAATCTTGAAGCGATACCCTGGGCTCTGATAACGGTGCCCACTCCGTCACAAACCTAATCGGGTGGAATCCCTTTCGGCAGGCGGCTCCCGAGTCCATTCAACCCCTGCGCTAGCACCGGCTCACACCTTACCCGGCTCTCTGAGCTCCGCTAGGGGCTTACTAGTCTCGTTCTTAGCCTTTACCTCTATTGCTTTCCCAATTTGGATAAGTATAGATGGAATCCAAGTATATGTCAAGCGGCAGGTGATGATTTGTCGGTGTTCTACGATATTGTCACCATCTAACTGTTCTGGGAAAATGTCACCATGAAGGAGATGGTGGTATTGAACAAGAAAGAGCAACGGAGGCTGGTGGTATTGAACCGGGTGGAGGCAAGGAAGATGGTTGGCAGGGAAGCAAGTGAGGTATCAGGTCTCTCCCTGCGCCATGTGAGAAGGCTTCTGGCAGCATATAGAAAGGAGGGTGCCCAAGC
>DATKWT010000127.1 GCA_035529395.1 Dehalococcoidales bacterium
AAGGCCGGCTTTATAGAGGTAGAGTAGACGGACAGAGGCCGAATGAAGTACCTCATCACTCTTCTGTGCGGGTTCGAGATTTCCGATGGCATAATCACGCATCTCCTCGTCGGCAACGGCCAGTTCCGGGAAGGCAACCCCCTGATGGCGCCCATCGTCGGAGAAGGCAACTTCCTGCTGCTCAAGGTTGTGGGGGTTCTCCTATGCGCGCTGGTGCTGCTGAAAATGTACCGGCGTTTCCCCAGAGTCACTATACTGACCACATCCAGTGTCGTCACGTTCTACGGTATTGTCATCGGGTGGAACCTGGGCCTGTTCCTGGCAGTCTAGTACTACAGCACCAATGTCGTGGCAGCAGAGTAACCCTGCTTCGTTACGAGCCCGCCGCACCGGTAACAGTCCGCCCGGTGTGCCCCGCTTATCCACCCCCGGAGCATGTGACCCGCACGTATCAAGCTGCTGGCCCCTGGTGCTATCACCACGCCCGCTTGAGCCAAGGAAACTTGTGTTCTCAGGTCTCCCCAAGTAGCCACTTAGACCTTATATGGGTGACATTCATATGCGACAATGAGACTGGTGAAGCCGTCGGAACGGTTGAAGCTGTCAGAACGGCACCAGTGCACTTCCAGTAGTCGGGCACCATGGGTGCCCGACCGTTAGATTTATGCCCTGTGACCGGGAGGAGACTGAATATGGCAAAGATACTGGTCGTAGAAGACGCCGTCTTTGTGCGCAACTGGTGTTCCAGGTTACTTAGAGAGAATGGCTATGACGTGGTTGAGGCGGCAAATGGTGACGAAGCCCTGGAAATATACAGGAATGAAAAGCCGGATGGAGTATTGCTGGATATCACCGCACCCGAGACAGACGGTGTGGTAACAATACAGGAGATAATGAAGATGGACCCGGCAGCCCGGGTGGCCATGGTCACCGCTATGGGTCAGAATGCCGTGGTATTGACCGCCATAGAAGCGGGAGCACGAGATTCCGTGATGAAGCCCTTCGACAGCAACAGGGTGCTGGATGCGGTGGAGAAGCTGATCGGCTAGCTAACCCCCCAGGCGCAAAACACACCAGCCGACAGCACAGATAGGAATATCAGGACATTGGTTACTGTATTTTGCCAACCCGGACCATTTCCGGAGCAGGTGGGAGATTGGAGCAAGCCATGAGTGATGACGGGAGTGGACTGCCTCAGGCAGTAATTGATGAGATGTTTGTTAAGCAATCTGCCAAACAGAACGCTGCCCTGCCGGAGGCGTCAGTGACGGTCCTGCCGGATAGCGCGAATGAGCCGGTAGCCGAGGGTGGTACTACTACCGCACGACCATACCAGAAGATCAAGTCGGAGACCCTGAGTACAACTGCGGCACCGTCAGTGACCCCGGTGCTCGATAATGAGACCCTCGAGATAATGCGGCAGACCATGATTGCCCTCACAGAGCAGACGGCCAAACTGGAAGCTCACCTGCACCAGGTTGAACAGAAACAGAATACTACTGCCGAGTTTGGCGCAGCCATTCTGCAGATGGAAGAGAAGCTGGAAGCCGTGACCCGGCACTTCCGTGAGATAGACGGTCGCGTCACAACGGTACTGAGAAAACTCCGGGATACTCCCTCTTACAGTGTCCGCAGCGATTTCACCTGCGAATCCTGCGGCTCTCAAGGTTTCGTTGCCATACCGCTCAGGTGCACCAATTGCGGTAAAGAGGGCTGGTGGGGCTGGTGGCCTGACCACAAGGAATAATACCCTTTATTATCTCCGACCATTCACATTCCGGGACTGCCTCGCTCTCACACCCCTGAGTTCTGTCAGAACCTGCTGTGCTTCTGACAGAAGGTCGTGGGCATCTACATCATCAAGTGTGGAGGCAAGCTGGCCGGAATTATTCTCCTCTTCTATCTCGGTTGAGAAAAGCTCAAACAGTGAATCCGTGTCTCCTGACTTACCGGCGGAATCTTTGCCAGAGACATCGTCTGATTCCTCGTCTTCCAGGTAGTCCACCGAATCCAAGGACTCGGCCGAGTCTGCGGGCTTGGTTAGCTCTTCAGAGAAGTCGTCAAAAAGGTTGGCCTCGGGGGATTCGGGGGTGGCTTGTTCCGGTTCCGTGTCCGGTGTTCCTTCAGTTTTGAGCACCGGGTTGGAATCTGCTGCCGACTTTGGAGCGGTATTCTTCGACATGGGCACCTCCTTAGCTGCGGGAAGGTTTGGTCCGGCATCAGCCGCCGGCTGCGAAACGGTATCCTCAGACGAAGGTTTTGAGAAGCTCTTTGCTGGCGTGGGCAAAGCCTCAACTGGTAAACCCCCTTCCGCACCAGACCGGAGCTTGCCGAGTTTGGCCCGGACCTGCCTGGTGAAATCACGCCTTCTTCTCCAGAATGGCTGTTTACCGGTCTCATGTGGCTGCGGCTGCTTCGCAACAGCCAGCACTACATCCTGCTTCGGAGTGGTTTCCCGCACAGGGAGCGGGAAAAGCTTGACAACCATTGCTCCCAGGACAGCAAGACCTGCGAACATGTAAAGGTATACATCAGCACCTAACATTGACATTACTTATGTACCTCCTTCCGGTACCGTTCCGGAGAACACTCATCCCATTCCGGAAAACATCATGCGGACGACGGGAGGACCAAGGATTACGGCAAATCCCGAGGCCCCCAGTGTGAGAGTGAGGTAGAAAAATATCTTATAGATATGTCCGCCACTGGTGGCATAGATGGCGGTGGCGTTGGCAAAAGCAAGCACCAGGACTATGGTAATCACCATGAAATGAAGCAGGTTCATTTCTGTGGTAGCGCCGCCGTAGAGACCAAAGGCAGGCATACCGGCTGCCGTTATGGCATCCACGCCCGTCTCTCCCGGCATCACATCCGCGATTAGAGCGGTAAAACTGACCAGGACCTGGTAGACAAAGACCACCAGTATTGAAAGTACCATGTGCATGACGACCGCCAGCCACAGCATACCGGACTCTATCAGCTTGCGCTTCGCCCGGAGGAGCGTGATTTTCATAGCAAAGCCACTGGCGCTATTCCCCACAAGCTCCGGCTCACCGCCCAGAAGGACGCCATCCAGGAATGTGCGTACGCTCCGGTTCACCTGCTCGGACCCCGTCTCACCAACAAACTGGCCCCAGCAAAGGCGAGGGTCTATCCCGGCCAGTATTCTGGTATAGAGCAGGTTGACATTTTCCTTCAAGGAACCCAGCGAGTGGAAGTCGAGTCTGGCCATAGCCTCGTTTACAGTAGAACCTATGGCCTGACTGACACCGCCGAGGGAACGGAGAAGACCGGCGACTTCACTGTCCCGTTTATCTATCTTGCCATCATCAATCTTCCCTATCAGCCCCAGCGGGAATATGAAGATGGCGACAGCTATCATGACATAACCAAGGTCAATCTTCATTACCAGCATGAGCGCTGCCACCACAACCGCAACGGGCAGGGTAAGCCTGACCATATTTCTCGCCAGGTTCTGCTCCTTGGAGCGAATCGAAAGCGAATGTACCTTACTTTCCCGGGGAGCAGAATGGTATATCAACCACACACCGGCAATAGTCACCACTATGGTCAAAGAGGACAAACCAACGACAAAGACTGTAGTCACGTTGCCTATCATCATGGAAACCACCGATACGATAGTGACAATGGCTGTGGTCATAATAAGCGCTACATAGGCATCGGTCCACTTTCGCAGTGTCTCCAGTCGGCGCTCATATTGATTGCCGTATGCTTCCGAAGAGACATCAGCCTCCCTCTGCAGGAACGTGACGATATCTTCTCCGGAGGACAGGGCACCCGACATACGCAGGAGAAACGCCTTTACATCCGGTTCCTGGGTGTTCTGGCCGACGATTCGGCACGCCTCAGCGTAGTCATGGTTGAATGCTTTGGCAACAAAGACCGCCCGTTTGAAGTAGCTTGCCGAGATGTAAGGCATCTTGGCAGCATACTCGAACAGCCCGCTCCGCGAGATACCGGATGTGGCGATGGCCGCCATGTAGCTCAGATGGCAGAAGAAGTCCACCTCCAGCAGCTGGTTGTCAACAGACTTACTGGCGTCCTTCTTGCCGCCGTCCTTTCCCTTTGCCCAGAACTTGTACCATACCATCGTTAGAAGAGCCCCTGTCGCTGCGCTTTACTGAGAACCTCCAGGATTTCGTAGAAACCGGTAATATGCTTCTCCTTATGTAGTGTCTCCAGTATCTTCGCCCGGCGGTCTACCTCAGTGTATATGCGCTGTTTCTTGTTAGCCGGGATGCCCATCTTGGGGGCAACCTTGTTTTCCAGGACCATGCTGGTCATCCGGCCGGTGAATTCAAAGACGTCCGTTTCCTCATTCCAGTGGAATATCTCAACGAAGGTAAATGAATCAAACACGGGGTCATAAGCCACAATCTCATTGATGCTGGTTATACGCCGACCCGTCTTACCATTGGGGAGTTTGACCGCGCTGGTAAAGACTATCACGTTCAGGTTGTCGATATAGCTCTTTGGCACCGAGATGGGGCTGCCCGTCATACGCTGGATAAGCTTCTCCACGGAAGCAGCATGGAATGTGGCCATAACGGCGTGGCCGGTCTGCATTGCCTGGAAAGCCACATTACCTTCCGGGCCGCGAATCTCTCCTATGATAATCTCGTTGGGGCGCTGTCTCAGTGCCGCCTTGAGCAGGTCGAACATGTCTACCCCACTGCCCTCTCCTATCTTTGTGGTCTGGACCACCTCTCTTATCCAGTTCTTGTGGGGCACCTGGAGCTCGGGCGTATCCTCGATACTGACCACTTTGGCCATGGGATGAATGAAGGTGGTCACAGCATTCAGCAGTGTTGTCTTCCCGGAGGCTGTCTCCCCGGATACGAAGACATTCATCTCGTGACCAATTACGAGTGAAAGATAGGCCAGCATCTGGTAGTTCAGGCTGCTGAAGTCCACCAGTTCGAAGATAGATATCGGTGTCCCGGCAAACTTACGGATGCTGAAGTTGGAGCCTCGCCTGGATACGTCCCGTCCGAATACTATGTTGATACGGGAGCCGTCAGGAAGGGTGGCATCCACAATGGGATTCCGGAAGGTAACCGGTTTCTTTATCCGCTCCGAGAGCCACAACACGAACTGGTCAAGGTCCTCATGGGTCTTAAAGTCAACCGAGCTCTTCAGCGCCTTGAAAATCTTGTGCTCGATGAATACCTGTCCTTTACCGGAACAACTTATGTCTTCAATGAGGGGGTCAGAAGTCAGGGGGTCCAGAGCACCCATCCCAAGCCTGTCCCGGATGAACATATACCTCAGCCCTGCCTGCTCACGCTCGGTAATTCTGACTTTGGCAACCCTGGCACCACCCTTGCGCAGAAACCCGACCTGCCCCTCGATAAAACCCATAGCCGAATCGTTGCCAAGCGTGGTAACAGTGTCAAGGTACTCGTATAATTGCTCTTCCATGTCGCCGTCCGGGTCGAGTCGCGGAAGTTTGTTCCTTAGCTCAAGGAGCTTACCGTCCACTCTGGACATCAGAGAGGTAAGCTCCATGCCGAAGTCCGGTTCTACAGTAATATAGTCATTCCTGGTATCATCCGGGTTGTGCTGGACATGAATGAATACACCTGTCCGTTGTGTGGGGTAGATGTAGTTTGGTTTCTTATCATCGCCCAGTTTCCGGGACGGCTCGGCGACATACTTGGGAACCCCCACTTCAGCAACAGGCAGCGTCTGGATGTAGTCAAGGACATGCGGATACTGCTCGGTGACCTCCTGTAACGGACCCGACAACATCCCGGAAACGTCGACGCGAGGGGCCGCCGCTTCCAGGCTATCCGGTGTTCCCTCTTCAGCAGGGGGCAGGACTGTAGTTGTCATTGAGCCTATCTCCTCCCGACGCCCTGTGCGCTAGAGCAGGCCATCCTGCTGGGCCTGGCCCAGCACCCGCAGGACCTCATAGAAACCGGTAATGCCTCGCTCCTTGTGCAGCTTGGCGAATATTCGGGCCCGCTTGTCTATTTCAGCGTATATCCTCCGCTTGGCACGACTTGGTATGCCCAGCATGGTGGCAATCTTGTGCTCCATGACGTGGCTATTCATGTAACCGGTGAACTCAAAGGTATCCGTAGTTTCGTCCAGCTTGAAGGCCTCGACGATATTAAAAGACTGCGTGGGAGGGTCGAAGCCGACTATCTCGTCAATCTCAGTGACACGCCGGACTGTGCCACCGTTGGGGAGCTTGATGGAGCGCATGAGAATGGCCACGTTAAGGTTATCTATATATGTCTTCGGTACCAGAATCGGGGCGGCGGTCATGCGCTGAATCAGCTTCTCCATGGTAGAGGCATGGAAGGTGGACATAACGGCGTGCCCGGTCTGCATTGCCTGGAAGGCAACGTTGCCCTCCGGCCCACGAATCTCCCCCACGATAATCTCATTGGGGCGCTGCCGCAGTGCCGCCTTGAGCAGGTCGAATGTGGTCACCGCGCCGGTGCTGTCTTCCAGTTTGTCTGATTGTATCACTTCCCTTATCCAGTTCTCGTGGGGTACCTGGAGCTCCGGGGTATCCTCGATAGTGACTATCTTGGCCTTGGGAGGAATGAAGGTGGTCAGTGCGTTGAGCATACTTGTCTTCCCGGAAGCCGATTCACCGGCAATGAAAAGGTTCATGCCATTCGGGATTACCAGTGACAGGTAGGCGAGCATCTGGTAGTTGAGGGTGCCGAAGTCCACCAGATCGAAGATGGATATTGGTACTGCGCTGAACTTGCGGATGCTGAAGTTGGAGCCCCTCTTGGAGACATCTCGACCGTAGACGATGTTGATACGGGCCCCCACGGGAAGCGTAGCGTCGGCAATGGGTTTCCTGTAGGTTACCGGTTTTCCTATCTGCTCGGCCAACCTCAGGACAAACACGTCCAGGGCATCCAGTGAAGAAAATGATATTGGACTCTTACAACCCTTGAATATCTTGTGCTCGATAAAGAGATGCCCCACACCGGAGCAGCCGATGTCCTCAATGTATGAGTCGGACACCAGAGGCTCGATATCACCCAGACCGAGTTTATCCCGGATGAACAGATACTTAATACCCTCGAGCTCACGCTCGGTGAGCCTGACCTTGGTCAGCTTGGGCCTACCCTTGCGAAGCAAGCCTTTTCGCCCGCCAGTACTGGGCTCTTCCGGCTGGCTGCTGAGGGCCGTCATCTGTTCAACGTAGTTGATCAGCTGCTGCTTCTTATCTCCCTCGGCATCGAAGTCGGGAAGCTGGTCACCAAACTGAATGCAACGACTTTCCACCTGGGACATTATATTGCCAAGGTCCATGGTGAGAGTAGGCTCAACGATAATGTAGTGATTGCGGGTGTCCTTATCGTCAGTCATCACGTGGGCGAAAATACCGTCGCTTAGCGGGTAAATGATGTTCGGCTCCTTGATATCTTCCATCTTCTTGGTAAGCCTGGGATAGTAACGGGGAATACCCACCTCCTTGATTGGCAGCCAGTGCAGGTATTCGAAGAGATGAGGATACTCTTCCGCAACCTGTTGTAACGGGGGCGACAAAGCCTGGAAGAACTCGCAGTTATGAAAGCCTTTCCCGTGGTCGTCTACTTTGTTCTCCCTGGTGAAAGGGAGGATTATCTCCGCCATAGAATGAATCCCCAGTCCGCCTGCATTGACCGGCAGACAGTGTTAGACCTTCGCTCTACTAGTATCTAGTTGCACAAATCCGCGCAACATTTAAATACTTCGGCCTGCTGGCCTTACCAGCAGGTAAGCTCAAGAATGACATGTCAACGACGTGTCACCCTTCGCTACGCTCAGGGTCTCACCCCGCAGAACATACTAGCTGGTATTTCTGCAACTGAATGCTAGACCTTCGCCCTGGAGAGAGGCATAATCTTCATACCTATCTCCGGTTCGACGTCAAAACTCAGTACGTTACCCGTGGTCTGGGTGGCCCCCCTGACCTTGGCCACCTCAAGGGTCTTGACCAGCCTGTCACCCACCCTCTCGATGGCCAGCTTGAAGTGGGCATCGCATATGGAACGGATACGTACCAGTAAGTCCTGCTCGAAGGCATACGTATGAGCAACGTTGATTATCGTTTTACCCCGGTCACAGAGGGTCTTACAACGCTCGAAATAGGCCAGACACTCCGCACCGGTGGCGCCAGCCGCTATCTGAGTGATGGAATCCATGATGGGCAGATCAAAGTCCTCATAGTCTTCCATGGTATCCAGAATGGACTGTAGAGCGGCGGCGGCATTAGACCTCACCAGTGAAGGCCTCATGGTATAGATCTTAATCCGGCCAAGCAGCAGATAGTCCGTCATACTCAGACCGAGGCTGTCCATCTGGGTGACCAGGCTCTTCACCGTGTTCTCCGTGGTGAAGAGGACTACTTTGAAATCGTTCTTCAGGGAGCCCCATATCATCTGCTGACAGAGCACCGATTTCCCCGCATCGGACTGACCCTCCACCAGGGTGAGGGAGCCAATCGGGATACCACCACCCAGTTTTTTATCTATCTCACCGTGGCCGGTGGAGATGACGTTCTTCTTTGCTTCTTCCTCTACTTCGTCCAGTTCAAACTCTGGCATGGCTACCTCCCGATATGACCATTATCTCATCACCAAACACTGTGAGGTGACACCGTGAGGTGTTGATATCGTTATCCTGATGGCCTCCCCTGCGCCTATCCCGGGGTCAATGTTAATTAGTAGTTTCATCTGCTCTTCCGGATTCAGGATGTCGGGGTCAAAGACCTCTGTACTATTGTTAAGCAGGTAAATCCCCTCTACCGTCCATTCATTACTGCCGGGAGAACCATTCGTGGTATAGCCTATGTAGTTGGCCGCCCCACCCTGGTACTGGACAACAATATCCCATTTGGCGAATTGGGCGAGACTGGTCTTACCCTGATTTACCACTCTTAGATAGAATTCACTAACACCGCTGGGGGTTTGAATAATATTCGGTGATATACCCTGAAGCGCATCAAACTCAAGCGTGTCCACCACCGTATCCGTAATCTGGCCACCGGTGGCTATCTCCACCGTCTTCAGGATGCCAACATCACCAGCACCAGCATAGGCTACGGCATAGATGTCACCCGAGGTGCGGATTATGCCGGGTGTCTTGCCTTGCAGGGTATCGAACTCCAGCGTGTCTATCACCGTATCCGTGATTAGACCGTCAGCGGCTATCTCAACTGTCTTCAGGAAACCGTCATCACCGTCACCGGCATAGGCTATGGCATATACATCACCTGCGATATGGACCATGTGGGGTGTTATGCCTTTCAGGATATCGAACTCCAGCGTGTCTATCACCGTATCCGTAATCTGGCCATCGATGGCTATCTCCACCGTCTTCAGGATGCCAACATCGACATTGCCCGCATAGGCTATGGCATATACATCACCTGAGATATGGGCCATGTGGGGTGTTATGCCTTTCAGGGAGTCAAACTCAAGCGTATCTACCACCGTATCCGTAATCTGACCATCGGTAGCTATCTCCACCGTCTTCAGGATGCCAACATCGACATTGCCCGCATAGGCTATGGCATATACGTTACCTGAGACATGGACCATGTGGGGTGTCTTACCTGCCAGGGTGTCAAACTCAAGCGTATCTACCACTATATCCGTAATCTGGCCATCGGTGGCTATCTCCACCGTCTTCAGGATGCCAACATCACCATCACCGGCATAGGCTATAGCATATACATCACCTGAGATAGGGACCATGCCGGGTGTATTACCTTGCAGGGTATCGAACTCCAGCATGTCTATCACCGTGTCCGTAATCTGACCATCGGTGGCTATCTCAATTGTCTTCAGGTAACCATCATCTCCTTCACCGGCATAGGCTACGGTATACCCGGTAAGAGACGACCATAGTGACGCGTCGATTTCGGTCAACCTTATCTCGCTGGCCTGCTGCTCCATCTCCCTCAGCGAGTCAGCCACCGTGGTCGCCGACTGGAAGGCGTTAAACGTCAGCGTCACCACGCCCACAATGAGCGCGGCGATACATATCAGGGAGACAAGCGCTGTTTCCATCTCTAGTCCACACTGAAGGTTGTTTCGTCAAAGATACCGTTAGGTACCACTATCTTGAATATATTGGTCCCCGAAGACACGGCAGAGGCCAGGTGAACGGTAACCCTGATGGTAACCGTGGGCTGCCATTTCGTGTAGCTGCCCTCGAACTGGTAGTCCCAGTAGGGAGGGGTATCACCACCGTAGGTCACATGGTAGAAGTCACCCTCGGGCCCAAAGAAGATGTCGCTCCGCTCGACACTATCGATATCTACTGTGCCGATGTTCTTTACCCAGGCATCCACCTCCGTGGAGTTGTCCGCTACCTGAATGATTTCAATACGACACTCGATACGGTCGCTCACCTTGCTGGTGGCGCTGGTCACCGCCCCGCTGCTTTCTATGATTGCGGGGTAGAAACCGTTGAATACCGCGAGAGAGGCTACCACCCCGCCTATCATCAGCAGGACGGTTACAATGACTTTATCCACTATCGTTTCCCTGGCACAGAATAGAGAGCAGGGCTATCTCGAACTTGGTGGCCTTTCCGAGAATGCTGTCAAGCTCCTTGAGCGAGGTCAGATAGTCCCGGGTTGTTACCTTACCCTCATGCTCGCCAGGGGTGGCATAAATGAACCTGGTCAGGACATCCTTGAGCTCCAGGTCGAGAAATCCAACCATCTCGGAGATATCAAGGATGGACTGAGCCCTCTCGCTTCCCAGCCGTTTCACTACGTCCGCCACCCAGTCAGCCAGGCTGGATATTGTAGCCAGGTCTATCTGTCCGTTGTGACCGCCATTTCCTCCGGACTCAAAATTCATCTCAAATTCCTTTGCTGGTCGCCACGCCCTTATCACCTCCTCATGGGCTGTTTCATCAGTGGCGACAACGACCGGTCCGGAGACCGGCTCAGGTTCGAACTTCAGTCCAGGCTCTGGACGCGGCTGTTGCTCAGTGGCCGGTTCTGGCGTGTGGGTCGGTTCGTCTGCGACTGAAGGTTCGCTGCCTGCAAGGCTTTCCGGTCTGGCCTCGTGTGGCCAGTCACCCGTGGGCTGAGGCTGCTGCGTGGCAGGGGCACTTACTACAATGTGTTGCTCGGGCAACGGTGGTACTTCCCGGCTGACAGGATTCTCGAGGTTCAGGTAACTCTCCCTGAGGTCGAGCAGGACCGCCTGGACCTCGTTCTTCAGTATCTTGATTTCGTCCTCTAGCTGAGTTACCTTATCATTCAGCTCCACTTGCCTACCTCCGTTATCCGAGTCTCAGTGCCCCCGGGGCCTCCCCGGAGACACTGAGACCTGGGTGTGCATCTCTTCCGCAGTTCCCCCCGACTTATTCACCGTCGCTGAACGAACCTACTGCAAATCATTGACCTTTTCTATACTGCCGGGCATAACCCTCTGGATGGTGAGAGTGGCGCCGGTGGGCGGGATGACCTGGAGCGTAAATTCATCGTAGAACTCCCGGGTGGCTATGGCCGGAATCGTGACGGTCACTACGTGCTGCTCGTCAAACTCCATCATATTGGCCGTACCGCGCTCCGTGCTGCCCCCGCTTAGGGCGCTGGACCAGGTCACATTTTCCGAATGCTCCTCGTTGTCGAAGTAGTTGATAACCACCGAATCCATGTCCACTTTCTCATCATTCATAGTCAGGCCAACACTGAAAACTACCTGCTCCAGTTCACTCTGGTTGGGGCTCAAGCCGAGTACGGAACCCTGGACCTCCATTGTGGCCTGGGCGGACTCGAGGCCCTGGTAGACTGTGGCCTTTCCCCGCTCTGCCGAGAAGATACCGGCGGAGAGGACACTGTACGCCAGCACTGAAGCCACCGTGACGAAGGCAATCAGGATGATGGCTGTTTCCAGCCCGGTCATACCCCTCTGACCACGGTGCAAGCTGGTTAGCGATTTCAATATCCTCATCAGAATCTCCCTCCATCTCTTCCGGGACCTACCGAAGGTCCATTACTTTGGCGATATAGCCAGGCAGGGTCCTCTGGATGGTGACAGTGGCGCCGGTGGGCGGGATAACCTGGATCGTGAACTCCTCGTATGCCTCGCGGGTTACCGCGGCCGGTATCGTGACCGTGAACACGAACTGCTCGTCGGCCTCAATAATGGTGACTGAGCCGCGCTCGGCGCTGCCGTCGCTCTTGACGGCTGTGAAGGTGACGTCCTCGGAATGCTCTTCCTCATCGAAGTAGTTGATGACGATGGACTGGGAGTCACACTGGCTGTCCTGGACTGCGAGCCCAACCGAGAACTGCACCGTCTCCAGTGAACTCTGGTTCGGGCTCAGACCCAGTACGGAGCCAACGATTTCCAGCGTAGCCTCCGCTGATGCAAGACCCGAGTAGACTGTCGCCTTACCTCTTTCCGCCGAGAAGATACCAGCTGACAGGACGCTGTAGGCGAGGACTGATGCAACCGTTACGAAGGCAATCAGGACGATGGCTGTCTCCAGCCCCGTCATGCCCCGTTGACGCCGGTGCATGCTCTTGAGAACTCTGGTTAATTTGTGGTACATTTCTTACTCCTTTTTACTAATGGATAACCCCTTATGGAATCATGTCCAATAACAATCTTGATTATCACATCCTTCTGTACCTCCTTCACTAACTTCATCTGCACGTGGCACCCTGGCCTATCCGCAGCTTGACTGCACCGAAAGTGTGTAAGGTGACCACTGGCGTATTCTGTATATTATTGAAAGTAGCTCCTCGCTATCGGCACCGGGTGAAAAGAGACCGGCCGCTCCGGCCTTGATTGCCGACACCAGGTCCTCTGCTATATTCTCCGTAATGATGACCACCCTGGCAGACAGCCCTTCCCTGGTGATTGCGCGGGTGGTCTGAATACTGTCCATCCCCGGCATTCCACTATCGGCAAGCATCACTATCACGTCCGGGGAGAGGTGCCTGGCGGCTGCCAGGGCTTCCTCGCCGCTGACTACCTCACCGGCTATGATGATGCCTGTTCCAGTACTCAACGTCTGGTGTAACCTCCCTGTGGTGGCCTCATCGCCACCGCCGTCCACTACCAGTACACGGATAATATCGTCAGTATTCATCATCATCTTACAGTTGCGCGGTCGTCCTGAGAGAGAAAGCGGTGCCCGCAACATCATCTTTCTCAGGAGCACGCTCATCAACTCAGGACGACCCTGCATCATCAGTGTCGCATACGGCAATATTCGTTGTAAGGACTAACTGGACAAGAACAAAGGGCTAAAGAGGCAACGTTATTCTGCGTCTTGAGGACTGCCCGATTGCCTCCCAGGGGCCATGGATTTGACCCGAAAGAGTCATCATACGCACTGATGGGCACACAATCGCAGGCTACTTTCAGGGAAAAGAACGCCAACCGGGTGTTTGATTACACCCCGACCAATGACTTAACATCAGACTGACAGCTTGAGATGCTACCGCAACGCAACGAGACCGTCATCATGCTGGTGGCCGTCCTGACCACCATCGGCAGCCTGGCCTAAGCCATGACCACTCCGGGGCAGGGCGACAGGTACACCGAGTTCTATATCATGGGGCCGGAGGCCGATGCCGCAGAGTACACGTACGAGACCACGGCAGGGCAACCGGTATACCTTACAATGGTTATCGTCAACCACGAACATGAACCACTGGGCTACCGCGTGGAGATAGTGAGTGGCGGTGACTCAATTCACAGCCTTACCACAGGAACCCTTGACCACAACGAAGAATGGCGGAGCAGAGTTGACTTCGTGCTCGGCGTATCCGGCGAGAACCGGAAGGTCGATCTCTACCTGTACAGCGATAACTCGTCCGAACCGTACTTCGATGAACCGCTTCATATCTATATAGACATCCGCTAACCCTCATGTCGAACGGTGTGACCCCCGCACCGAACCCGGATTTACCACATGAGCATGAGTTCTCCGGCTCACAATTACCAATTTGGCTCACCACCATGAACCTTCTATGTCTTACCGATGACCCCGCCTGATGCCAGAATAGGTCTGTGAGATTATTAGACTGGCCCAGGAACGGGGGTAATTAAGATTATGATGCAATTCCAGGAATCGCGCCAGATATCTACCACGGTCATCGTGCCCGCATATAACGAAGAGGACGGGCTGCCGGTGACGCTGGACAAGCTCCAGAAGGTCCTGGACGACAGCTACGAGGTCATCGTCGTTGACGACGGCTCGACCGACCGGACCCCGGAAATAGCCCGCCGGTTTTCCTGCCGGTTTGTCAGGCACGAAGTGAACCAGGGAAAGGGGGAGGCCCTCAGGACCGGGATAAGGCACGCCCGTGGCCACAACGTCATCTGGATCGATGCCGATGACACCTATCCCGTGGAGACCATTCCCAGGATGGTCGAAGCCCTCAATGAGTATGACGTGGTGGTTGGCTCACGCGCCTGGGGGAACGAAAACATCCCTCGTTTCAACCGCCTGGGCAACTGGATATTCCGCACCATGATAAAAGGCTTCTACGGGTTTCAGGCTCACGACCCGTGCACCGGACTCTATGGTGCCAGGAAGGTCTACCTGGAACTGATGGACCTGTCCTCAAAGCGCTTCGCCATTGAGCCGGAAATCTCCATCAAGAGCAGTCGAATGAAGCTGAAAACGCTCGACATCCCCCTGCGATACCGTCCCAGGATTGGTGACACCAAGCTCAATGCCATCCAGGTCGGCTATGAGGACTTGAAGACGATTCTCGGTCTCGTTTTCTGGCGGGGAAAGACAGAAAGCCCGGAACAAACCGCAAGCGTTGGCGTCAAATGACCATCTCCGGACACAGTACTATGACTCCGAAGCAAATATCTCAGCCCGTGAGTATCCCGGACAGGTTTCAGGCAGTCACGGACGGTCTTTCGCCTGCGCCGGAAGTCTCCGTCGTTATCTGTGCCTACACCATGGAACGCCTGCCCTACATATATGAAGCCGTGGACTCGGTGCTCCGGCAGACATGGCCGCCGCACGAGGTAATCCTGGCGGTTGACCACAACCCCGAGCTCTTCCAGAATCTCAATGACGAACTCGGGGACAGAATCAGCGTGATACACAATGATGGACCGGAACGTGGCGCCGTAGTGACCGACAACATCGGCACCAGGTACGCTACCGGCGACATCATCGCCTTCATGGATGATGATGCCACCGCCGCCAGCGACTGGCTGGAAAAGATGGTGAGACACTACCGGGACCCCCGGGTTATCGCTGCCGGTGGCAAACTGGTCCCGGTATGGCAGGAGCACCGTCCCCGATGGTTTGCCGAGGAGCTGGACTGGGTTGTGGGTGGTACCTATAAAGGACATCCGGAGACACAGACCGAGGTTAGAAACCTGATACTGTGCAACATGTCCGTCTGGAGGGGAGTCTTCCATTCGGCGGGCTTCTTCACCACCGAGCTGGGCCGGCGCAAGAACTGGGGCACCGGTGCCGAGTCCGAGTTCTTCCTGAGAGTGAAACGGCTTTCCCCTGACTCTGCCATCCTCTACGAACCTGAGGCAGTAGTCTATCACAAGGTACCTCCCCAGCGGGCCAGCCTGAAATATGTGCTCCTGAGGTCCTACAACGAAGGTTTTCACAAGGCACTTATCCGCAGAACCTTCGCGGGTATGTCCGGGGAACCGTTATCGATGGAACGCTCGTACCTGCGCTACCTGGTACATTCCGTGCTGGGCAAGCTGGTGCGGTTCTACAAGCGCGGCAACACAAGCCAGGTAGCTTCCATCACGGCAAGTGTAGCTGCGACCGGAGCGGGCTACCTGATGGGTATGTTGAAACGGTGAGATGACCAGAACGAAACGGTGGACACCACAACACGTGTCTCTTTTGCTAACGGCCATAGCCCTCCTGCTGTGGTCGCACAGCATTGTCT
>DATKWT010000128.1 GCA_035529395.1 Dehalococcoidales bacterium
GGCAATCCCCCACCACGTCATTGCGAGAAGCGTCAGCGACGCGCCACTGTCTTCAGTGGCGCACAATCTTGGCCCCCACCACTGTCATTGCGAGGAACTCAGTGACGCGCCACTGTCTTCAGTGGCGCACAATCCAGGCACTATAATGACACATCAACTACAGACACTACACTAGTTCAGACACTTGCATAACAACCCCGCCAGCCAGTAAAGTAAAGAAGCAGGATTGTATCAATTGTAGTGAGGACTGACAACATGCTCGAAGTGCTGGACAACATACCGGTCACGCTGGAGCCGGAGACAGTGATGAAACGACTGCGTGTGCGCGGTCGTGAAGCACAAATGGAAGAGATGGCGCGGGAGTTGATTGACATTGCCCTGCCGGTTGCCCGACCCAGGGCGGTCTACGCAGTCTCACCAATCAATGACCGCACCGATAACACCGTAGACATTGATGGCATCCGCCTTACCAGCCGCGTGCTGAGAATCAACCTGGACAAGGTGAACCGCGTCTTCGCCTATGTCGCCACCTGCGGCCGGGAGATGCACGAATTGACCGTGCCATCCACCGACTTGCTCAAGGCGTACTGCCTGGACATCATCAAGATGATGGTCCTGGGCTCGGCAATGACCTACCTCACCAGATACATAGACAACCGATACCGGCCGGGCCAGATGTCTCACATGAACCCGGGGTCACTGAAAGACTGGCCGTTGACACAGCAGAAGGAGCTGTTCTCCATCCTCGGTGATGTCGAGGCAGCCATCGGGGTGACTCTAACCGATGGCATGGCTATGGTCCCCACCAAGTCTACATCCGGGATATACTTCGCCACCGAAATCCGATTCGAAAGCTGCCAGCTCTGTCCCAATGAGGGCTGTATCGGCCGGAGAGCCCCGTACGACCCGGACCTGGCCAAACAGTACCAGACTACACCAACCTGAACCCGGGATACTATTATGTTCACCCGACGACAGTTATATGCGTTGGCGGGAAGACTCCGGGACTTAAAGGAGATGCCCCTTCTGAGGGGCGCCCCCTCTTTACAAATCATTCTCCTTCCGCTTTAATATATGGAAGGAGATACAGGAGATGGGGTCCCACTTTTCAGCGGGGAGCAAATATCATGGAAAAAGCAATCGAGGAACTGCGGGCGAAGGGCAAAGCTGCTAAAGAAGCCTCCCGTCACCTGGCTTACATTTCCACCGAAATCAAGAACCAGGCACTGTGCAACATCGCCGACGACCTGCTTGTCCGGAAGGACGAGATACTGGCCGCAAATCAGAAGGACTATCGGGCAGCCGAGGCATCGGGTATGGACACCGCCATGCTGGACCGCCTGATGCTCGACGAAAGCCGCCTTGAGGGTATCGCCGGAGACGTACGGGCTGTCGCCGCTCTGCCCGACCCCGTTGGTGAGACCTACGACATGCGTACTCTATCCAATGGCCTTATCATCGGCAGAAGACGGGTACCCCTCGGTGTTATCGGTTCGATGTACGAAAGCCGCCCTAACGTCACGGTGGACATCTCGGTACTCTGCCTGAAATCGGGCAATGCCGTCATCCTCCGGGGAGGTAAAGAAGCGCTCAACTCCAACAGTGCCCTGGCCACTGTTGTCCAGGACGCCGTTACCCGTGCCGGTGTTCCCGAGGGCGCCGTCCAGTTCATCGACAATACCGACCGTGAACTGGTCAATCACCTCCTCAAGATGAACGACTGTATCGACATGTTCATACCGCGCGGAGGGGAAGGACTTATCCGACACGTGATAGACACCGCCACCATGCCTGTGGTTAGTGGCGGCATCGGGGTATGCCACACCTATATCGACAGCAACGCTGACATCGAAAAGGCGGTACCTATCGTGTTCAACGCCAAGGTGCAGCGCCCCACTGTCTGCAACGCCCTCGATACCGTCCTTGTCCACGCGGATATCGCCGAGCGCTCCCTGCCACCGATGGCAGCCGAACTCGGTAAGGCCGGAGTGGAGATACGCTGCGACCAGCGGTCCCTGTCCATCCTGAAATCGAATAAATCGCTGAAGCTAACCGCAGCCACGGAGGAGGACTGGGGCAAGGAATTCCTGGCACTGATTGCCGCCGTGAAGGTGGTCGATTCCCTGGACGAGGCACTGGAGCACATCCGCACCTACGGCTCGGGGCACTCCGAGGCCATCATCACTGAGAACTACAGTGCTGCCATGCGCTTTCTCGACGAAGTGGACGCCGCCTGCGTCTATATCAATGCCAGCACGCGCTTCACCGACGGCGGTCAGTTCGGCCTCGGGGCGGAAGTGGGTATCAGCACCGGTAAAATGCACGCCCGTGGGCCGCTGGGTCTGAAGGAACTAACTACCTACAAGTGGATAATCTTCGGCAACGGGCAGGTCAGGAACTAGCGTTCTATTTCTGCTTTAACGTCTCTATGACCGCCTGCTGCGCCTGGAATAGCTCTCCGATGCCCTTTTCCGCCAGGGACAGCAGGAAGTCGATTGTCTCCTTGCTGAACGGCTTGCCCTCGGCGGTACCCTGCACTTCGACGAACTCGCCCTTGCTGGTCATCACCACGTTGAAGTCGACCTCGGCATTGAAATCCTCGTCGTAACAAAGGTCGAGAAGCCTCTGGCCGTGCGCCACCCCGACACTTATGGCCGCCACGCCGCTCAGGAGCGGCAGAGATGATATCAAGCCCATCCTGGTCATTGTCTCCAGCGCCTGGTAGAGGGCAACGTAGGCACCGGTAACAGCGGCTGTCCTGGTACCACCATCGGCCTGAAGGACATCACAGTCCAGGTAGAGGGTCCTCTCACCCAGTTTCGCAAGGTCGACCACCGCCCTCATCGAGCGCCCGATGAAGCGCTGTATTTCCTGGCTCCTGCCGCCGATTCTTCCCCGGGTAGAATCACGCTCAGAGCGGGTGACGGTTGCCCGCGGCAGCATCGAGTACTCCGCTGTGACCCAGCCGGTACCCCCGCCTCTGAGAAAACCGGGAACTCTGTCTTCAACGCTAACCGAACACAGCACCCGGGTCTGTCCCAGCTCCATCAACACCGAGCCTTCGGCAAAGCTCTGGTACCCCGGCGTGATTTGCACCGGTCTCAACTGGTCATAGGTACGCCCGTCAGCTCTTTTCACGTTGAAGTTTCCTTTCCCGGTGATAACTGCCAAAGTATAGCATTGATTCCGGGTGCTGGCAATCTGGTCAACTCGCCCAGCACGTTGGCAGCAGACCTCTTTTACCTGCAAGTCATCATGGACCAAATCCTGGCAGGGTGATGAAAAAGGGGAGTCTGGAGCGATTCCGCCTCTTCTGAGAGGCCCCGCCTCTTCTGAGAGGGGCCCCCTTATGGCAGGGGTGTCTGGGCGTCATTCTTACAGAATGACGTTAGCAGAATCCGAAACCGGATTCTGCCGGTGTCCCCCTCTTTAACAGGTATCATGTCTCATGGTATTCAGCCCCGTCGGACAGGTACGAGATTCAGTCCTCTCCCATCTCAATCTGCCGCAGCCTGGCATCACTGATGCCGAAGTGATGGGCTATCTCGTGCCTGACCACCTTCCCGACCTCGACAGCAATATCACCTTCGTTGCGACACCTGGCCTCAATGGGCTTCTGGAAGATGGTAATCTTGTCCGGGAGCACCATCCCGTAGCCTCGACCGCGCCGGGTCTGTGGTACCCCCTCGTAAAGACCGAGCAGGATGTGGCCACGCTGCAGCTTGCCCCTGGCCATCTGGTCAGCCGTAGGATAATCCTGGATCACCACGTCGACATTCTCCAGCCGGGAGAGGAACTCCTCCGGCA
>DATKWT010000129.1 GCA_035529395.1 Dehalococcoidales bacterium
CCCACCTTGCTCATCAGGCATTCTCTCCGCCAACCTGCGCCCGGTACTCATCCGCCGAAGTAAGTGAGTCAACTTCACCCGGGTTCGTCATCTTAATAACGACCATCCACCCTTCACCATAGGTGTCCTCATTTACCCTGCCCGGTTCGTCCTGAAGGGCTTCGTTGACCTCGACCACCTCACCGGTGACCGGACTGTACAGGTCATTGGTCGCTTTTACACTCTCAATCACACCGAACGGCTCCATGTGGCTGACCGCTGTCCCGATTTCAGGCAGCTCTACGAAGACGACCTCTTTCAGTTGCTCCTGGGCATAGGTAGTGATACCCACCCTGCCCAGGTCTTCACCTTCCAGCTTTAGCCAGGTGTGTTCCTCGTTGTATTTAAGTCCCTCAGGATACATATTTTAAATCACCTTTCCCAACTCAGGCTATGACCGCTTCTATTGCAGCAACGATGTCTTTGGGTTGAGGCAGCACGTACTGTTCCATGTAGGCCCCGGGAATCGGCAAGTTGGCCGCAGCAACCCTCTGGATAGGAGCATCCAGGGAATCGAAGGCGTTCTCCATGATTTGCATGCCAATCTCTGCACCAACCCCGCATCGCCTCGTGTCCTCGTCAACAATGACGACACGCCCCGTCTTCCTTGCCGATGCAGCAATCGTATCGATATCCAGAGGCTCCAGTGTCCTCGGGTCTACCACCTCGATACTGACCTTGTCCTTCATCTCTTCAGCCACCTGGAGGGCTAGCTGCACCATGTATGAGGTCGCCACCACGGTTACATCCGTGCCCTTACGCTTGATATCGGCCACCCCGAACGGTATCGTGTACTCCTCTTCCGGTATCTCGCCCTGGAGACCGAGCAGCCGCTTGTGATAGAAGAAGACCACCGGATTATCGTCCCTGATGGCCGTCTTGAGCAGTCCCTTGGCAGAGTACGGGTCCGAGGGCACAACCAGCTTTAGCCCCGGTTTGTGCATTATAAAGGACTCGGGGCATTGCGAATGCTCCGGACCAAGCCGGACATACCCCCCGATGCTGGCAAACAGCACTACGGGCAGGTTGACTTTGCCGCCATGGATAAAGTGCCAGTTGGCTATATTGTTCACGATTTCATTGGCCGCAACGAACATGAAGTCAGCAAACATAAAGTCGGCAACCGGACGATAGCCGGCAGTTGCCGCGCCAAGAGCGGCCCCGGCAACTGCCGTCTCACTCAACGGAGTGTCCATGACACGCTCAGGACCATACTTTTCTATCAGCCCCCGGCTTGCCCCGAAGACCCCGGATTGAACATCTTCGCCAATGATGAAGACCTTCTCGTCTCGTTCCATTTCCTCGTTGAGGGCTTCATTCAGTGCCATCATAAATACAGTCTGTTTCATTCCAATATCTCCTCACAGAGTAGTCGTTAAAAGACTTTACTCTACATACAGGGCATTCTCGAGTGCTTCAGGGCCTGGTACCTTGCCTTCCGTAGCGAACTTATCAGCGTCCGCCACCCATTCGTCAGCCTCTTTCTCTATTCGCTCATTTTCAGCCGCCGTGAGAATATTCTGCTCCAATAGCTTCTCACGGAAGAGCTTTATCGGGTCCCGCTTCTTCCAGGCCTCAATCTCCTCCGCGGGTCGCGGGTCAACGTGGGAAATATCGTTTGACCCCTCTGAGTGACTCCGGTAACGATAGGTCTTGCACTCAATCAGTGAAGGACCTTCTCCCGCTCTGGCTCTTTCCACTGCGGCCTGTACTGCCTCGTGGACGGCAATAACATCCTGCCCGTCAACGACCACCCCGGGCATGTTGTAGCCAGCGGCCAGGTCTGCAATATCCTCCCGGGCATAGGCATCTTTAAGGGGCATAAACTGGGCGTAGAGATTGTTTTCACAGAGCCAGACAACGGGTAGCTTCCATACCGCAGCCACGTTCATCGCTTCGTGGAGCGTCCCCCGGTTGGAACTGCCGTCACCAAAGCAGCATAGTGTGACCTGACCCCGGCCGTTCTTCTTGCAGGCCAGTCCCCAGCCAACAGATACCGGGAACTGAGAACCGATAGTACCGGCACTTCCGAAAATACCATGCTTAATGTCAACGCCGTGGAAGCCAGCGATGCCCCCGGCCATACCGTTGGCCTTTCCGTAGTGCTCAGCGAGGTATTCCTTCAGGGAAGCACCTTTTGCCAGCATGTAGGCAATACCGTGCCCGCGATGGTGAGGGTAGACGAAGTCATCATCCCTCAGAAAACTGCAGGCGCCTACCCCGACCGCCTCCGAGCCCTGCCCGCTGTGGAAGAATCCGACCACTTTGCCTTCCATGAGACTCTTGACCACGAGTTCATCCATTTTGCGGGCGCGCACCAGGTTGGTGTACATCTGTATCAGTTGTTCCTTTTCCAGTGCCATGTTTCCTCCTTTCTACTTTTATCAGTAGTTACTTCCTGGCGACTTCCCCATTTCGGGAAAGCCCGTTCACAAAAACCGTTAGTTCCCCATTGCCTTCCAGAGTAGCTCAGAAATATCCAGAACGTTGA
The DNA here is from genome assembly GCA_035529395.1 of Dehalococcoidales bacterium. Taxonomy (NCBI): domain Bacteria; kingdom Bacillati; phylum Chloroflexota; class Dehalococcoidia; order Dehalococcoidales; species Dehalococcoidales bacterium. Next base: position 2,531 of record DATKWT010000129.1, read on the forward strand.
GCTTTATTTTGGCAGATGTTCTGGCCATATTCAGTGCCCGGATACAGGAAGGGCAGGCTGTAACCACGGTATCTGCCCCCGTGAGCAGCACCTCATCAATCTTCTTTCGGGCAATATCCTGTGCTAATTCCTGGTTTGAGGCCAGAAGGTCCCCACCCGAGCCACAGCAACTGCAGTACTCGCGGTTGTCCGCCAGTTCGACCAGTTCCGCTCCGGGGATTCGGTCGATGATGAAGCGCGGTTCGTCAAAAATGCCGCTGTTTCTGCCCAGATCGCAGGGGTCATGGTATGTCATTTTACCCTCAAACCCCGGTATTTCTACCCTGCCTTCTTCAATCAAACGGGCAAGCAGTTCAACTTCGTGAAGCACCTCAAAGGTGTGTTCCTTTCCTATGACCTCCTTGTACTCCTCCTTCCAGACACGATAGCATCCAGGGCAGGTCATGACCACGGTCTTTGCCCCCATCTCCTTGACACGTTCGATATTGTGCCTGATGCACCTGGCAGCGCCCTTAGTGTCGCCGGCAGCCATCAGGGGGAACCCGCAGCACCACTCCTCACCCCCGACGATACCGAAGTCTATTCCGGCCGTCTCCATTATCTGTGAGAAAGACCGGGCGGCCGGCTGCGCCATCGGAAAGAATGATGCCACGCATCCCACAAAATAGACCACCTCGGCTGTTTTTTTCTCCCTGATGTCGTAAGGCAGTTTCAGCCGGTTCACCCAGTTGGCACGCTGCTCATTGGGCTTACCAGCCATATTGTGCGTTTCGCCAATGGTCGTTGTCAACCCATTGAGACTCTCAGGCGCAAGACCATTCTCCACCAGGTATTCCCTGACGCCCTGCCACATCGGCCGCGATTTTATACCGACGCTGCAATCGACTCCACATCTCCCACAGAGGGTACACTGGAAGACGCGCTCCAGATACTCGGGTGCCAGCTTCTGCTCTGCCGGTTGCTCAAGAAAGAGTTCTTTTGTCATCAGGATTCTGCCGCGCGGTGTGGATGACAGCCACCCCTGCGCTGTGGGGCAGACACTCATGCAGTAGCCACACTGAACACAGGCTTCGATTTCACGTACAAACCCCTCTGCCTTGACCTCGTTTCTAACCGCTGGTATTAGCCTGTCTACCTTTGAGGCAACACCCGTAGCCAGTCGATACACCACCGGTTGGAACAGCACCGGTGGTTCCGGCCACATCCCGGGGTTCATAATACTCTTTGGGTCATTCTGTGCCCTGGTTCTATTTATCTCATCGAGTCGAGCTTCGCCAAGCAGACCACGGTATGCGGCATTCCACACCCCGAGTCCTCCACCCGGTTTACCACCCAGACCAATCGCCAGGTTGGAAACGGTGCTCGGCGTCTGCATGGCAAAGAGATACTCCAACGGTTTCGTTTCGTCGGTGACAATCAGGGGCATCAGACTGCACTGTTTCTCAGAAACCACGTACCCCAGCAGACCGATGGGCCTCTTGTTCAGTTTTTCCAGACCGGAGTAGAACTCCGTCACGCGCTCCAGTGGCAGGTAGGCGCTGCTCGGGACTACGCTGGGCACCGCCCGCTTCACCCGGAGCATGTTGAACCGTTCCTGCCATTCGTGTTCAGCGCCCGCTATCTCCCCCCCGTGGTGGTCATGGTATAATGTCTCAAACTCTCCCGTGCCCTGTTCCACTTCCGATTTCTCACCATCGAAGCTCACCAGCAGCACACCGCTACCCTCCCCGAAATCCGTTACCGGATAACCGGCTGCCTGCAGAAGAGACAGGTAACGGTGGTCCTGGAACTCGATATTGTAGGGTCTCTGCGGCACGTTAGCCAGTGGCGATAGAACG
>DATKWT010000130.1 GCA_035529395.1 Dehalococcoidales bacterium
GTCACGGGTGGTCTGCCATTTCCTTGCGGTAGCGAAACCACCGCCACCGCGCCCGCGAAGGTTAGCTTTCCTGACTTCTTCGAGCACCTCGACCGGAGACATCTTAAAGATGGCTTTGACCAAGGCAGAGTAACCGCCCAACGCGATGTAATCATTGACGTTGTTGGGGTCAATCCTGGAGTTGTCCGCCAGCAGAAGGCGTAGCTGCTTTTTGTAGAACGGGACTTCGCTCTCGTGGACCGCTTGCTGCCCGGTGTTCGGGTCGACATATAGCAGCCGGTCAATAATCTTGCCGCTGACAATGGTATCCGAGACTATCTCGGCCACGTCCTTCGGCCTGACGCGCTGATAGAGGATGTTTTCCGGTTCGATAACAACCAGCGGCCCTCTCTCACAGAAGCCGGGGCACCCTGTGACCCTGATATCTACCCCGGAGCTCAACCCCCGCGACTCCACCTCACTCCTGAAGGCAGCGATGAGTTCCTCGGCTCCCAGGGCAAGACAGCCCGTACCGCCGCAGATGGTCAGGCACCGCCGGCTGGTGTCCCGGCTCCGCACTATCGACTCTCTCAGTGCCTCCAACTCCTGTGGGGAACTTAGCCTGTTCAATGTTATGTTCCTCTCTCGCAGTTTCACGGTAGCCTATTTGTACATCGACAGTAAGGGTTTCACCTTGTCAACCGTGATCTCACCCGAATACTTGCCATCAACAATCATTATCGGCCCAAGAGCGCAGGCACCGACACAGTTGACCGTCTCCAGACTGAACCTCAGGTCTTCCGAGGTCTCCCCTGCCTTGATTCCGGTCTCACGCTCTATAGTCTCCAGGATTCGAACCGCTCCACGGACATGGCAGGCAGTGCCCAGGCACACATTGACTGTATGACGACCTCTAGGTGTCAGACTGAAGGCCCGGAAGAACGTGGCAACACCGTATACACGGCTCATCGGGACATCCAGACCGGTACTTATCTCGACCAGGGCTTCCCTGGCAAGATAGCCCAACTCGGCCTGGGTATCCTGCAGAATGGCCACCAGCGAACCCCTGTCATGCTGGTATCTTTCCAGGATTGCGCCTACTGCTTCCCGCACGTGCTCAAGACCGGCTGTCATTGCGCTTTCTCCTTGATTTTCTCGTATTCCTCGACCACCCTTTGCTGTATCTCCCGGATGGTGTCTTCGGATAAATGCCGAAACCGTCCCTGGAGCTTCAGGTAATCCTGCACCGGTTTCAGTTCCGGTAGCTCCATGCTCAGTTTATATTTGCCGTTCTCTATTTCGTACAGAGGAAACACTCCCGTCTGCACTGCCAGCCGACCCAACCTTACCGAGAGGTCCGGGGCTGACCTCCAGCCAGTGGGACAGACGGAGTTGATGTGGATGTAGGCCGGTCCGGGCATCGCCACACCTTTGGCGACTTTTGCCATAAGGTCAAAGGGATAGCTGTGAGAGGCGGTAGCCACATAAGGGATATCGTGGGCGGCGGCAATTGCCGGAACGTTCTTTTTCCATGTCTTCTGCCCGATACTCATCTTGCCCGCGGGGGATGTTGTTGTGGAGGCTCCGAAAGGCGTTGCCGACGACCTCTGGATACCGGTGTTCATATAGGCTTCGTTGTCAAAGCAGATGTAGAGGAAGTCGTGTCCCCTCTCCAGCGCCCCGGACAGTGCCTGGATTCCGATGTCGCTGGTGCCGCCATCACCGGCCATAGCGACCACCTTGGTCCCCGTGTCAGGACGCTTTCCTTTTCTCGCCATGGCCTTCAACGCCGACTCTACTCCCGAGGCAACCGCGGCCGTGTTCTCAAAGAGGGTATGTATCCAGGGCATTCGCCACGCTGTCATGGGGAACTGGGATGAGACAACCTCCATGCAGCCGGTGGCATTGGCTATTATCACGTTCTGAGGAAGGGCTTTACAGGCAAGTCTGACCGCCAGCGCCTCACCGCAACCGATGCAGGCCCGATGACCCGGGGCAAACGGTTCTCTCTTCGGTACCAGGCGAGAAGCATAAACATTGTAATTCTGCATCACTCTCTCACCCCGTATATCTCGTATTCCTGCTCAGCACCCGTCTCGGCAATCTCCATTCCCCGGGCGACCATCTCCTCAAACCCGGCAACGGTTATGTCCCGGCCACCCAGACCGGCAATGAAACCGGTTACCTTTGGCCTCTTCTCCTCATCATACAGAGCTGCCCGCACCTCGGAGCAGAAGGGACCACCCGGGCCTCCGAAGGAAATCGCCCGGTCCACAACGACCAGGAGGTCCGCATCTCTGACGGCATTGCGAAACTCTGCAAATGGGAACGGGCGCCACAGGCGCAGTTGCACCAGCCCGACATCCTTCCCTTCATCCCGCATCTTGTCCACGGCGGCGGAGGCAGTATCACCGATGCTGCCCATGGTAAGAAGCAGTGTTTTCGCTCCCTCGGAGCGATAGTGCTCCAGCGGACCGTACTTGCGGCCGAATTCCTTCTCGAACCGGTCCCAGTGTTCCAGGATAACCGGCATGGCTCCCCTCAGGTTCACATCCTGTGCCTTCTTTGCCTCCGGGTACAGGACAGGCGGGGCGAAGGCACCCATTGTCACCGGTCTTTCCGTATCCAGTGGCAGTGGGTAGTCGTAGGGCGGGAGAAACTGGTCCACTTCCTCCTGAGACGGCATGATGATGGGCTCTATCACGTGCGTCAGGTAGAACCCGTCAACGTGGACCATCACCGGCAGCAGCACCCTGCGGTCCTCACCTATGGCGAAGGCACAGATTATGTTATCAACTGCTTCCTGTCCGTTGGCAGCGACTATCTGTATCCAGCCGGTGTCACGCACCGACATCAGGTCGGACTGGTCACCCCAGACGTTAAGCGGTCCAGATAGCGCCCTGTTGGCTACCGACATAATCACCGGCAACCGCATCGAAGAGGCGACATAGAGCACCTCGTGCATCAACTCCAGCCCCTGTCCGGCAGTAGCCGTAAAGGTACGTGCGCCGGTGGCCACCGCGCCCAGACAGGCACTCATTGCCGAGTGTTCCGACTCAACAGGGATATACTCGGCATCGAGTTCGCCATTGGCAACCAGTTCCGCGAGGTGTTCCACGATGTGCGTCTGGGGCGTAATCGGATAGGCCGCAACAACATCCACGTTGGACAGCATGGCGGCCTCAGCGATAGCCTGTGAAACCTCTATGCCTATCCTCTCACCCATCATTCAGTCTCCTCAACCATGGTTATAACTCCGGTAGGGCACTCGCGGGCACAGATGCCGCATCCCTTGCACCAGTACATATTAGCGATGAAGTAGCCACCGGCGTCCTGTTCGATACATCCTTCGGGGCAGAACACCTGGCATATCCCACACTTAATACACCTGTCAGTATTATAGGTGGGTGCCTGCGACCGCCAGTCGCCAGTCTTGTATTCGGCAGTGTTGCCCGGCTCGGTGACTATCGCGCCAATTTCTATATCCTTCCAGGTTATTTCGTCTTCCTTCTTGCTCAAGTCAACCTCGCTCCTTTACTACGGTTTCCTTAAAAGCCCGTTTCATGGCGTTGATGTTTCTCTCCGCGAGCCGTTCGAATCTCTGCTGTAATGGTACCACCAGGGAGTCTGTCTTGACCACGGCAATAGCCCGGAGCAGCGCCCCCAGCATCGTGGTATTCACTATCGGGACTCCCAGTTCCTCCCGGGCTATCTTGATAGCATCGACAGCAGCCAGCTTCCACTTAGTCCCGAACTCAGCCTCTACTTCTGCCATCGTCCTGGACGTATTGAGTACCAGTATCCCACTATCCTTGAGTCCGGAGGTAACGTCGATTATGCGTAGCAGTGTGGGGTCAAGCACTATCACGATATCGGGTTCGTCAACATCTGCTCTTACCCTGATTGGCTTACTGCTGTTTATCCGGTCGAAGGCTTGTACCGGTGCTCCTCTCCGCTCCGGTCCGAACTTGGGGAAGGCCTGAGCATACTTCCCCTCGTTGATGGCTGCCCGCGCCAGGAGCTCCGCCGAAGTAACCGCTCCCTGGCCGCCACGGCCGTGCCACCTGATTTCAACAAGCTCGTTTGTTTCTGTCAATTCGGCCTCCATATCAACAATGGTATAGCCCCCAATTACTCAGCTACTGTAAAGTACCCCTGGAGCGATTCGAACGCTCGCACCCAGCTCCGGAGGCTGGTGCTCTATCCAACTGAGCTACAGGGGCATATGCGCTTAAATGTAAAAACTCCTCCCATTTTCCCATGATAACCTATCTCATGCAGGCAAGGCAACATACAAGGTTCTTTTTCACTATTTGGAGTGTGCTGAAAAACCCTTTCGACCAATCCCGTGCGAGCGCCCCTCAGAAGGGGCGGAGCCCATCTGGACTCCCCTTTTTCATCACCCTGCCAGGTCGCGTTCCCGCTCCCCATCCTTGCACACGGTGAGTCCCACTCCTGCTAGGCATATCTCACAATAAGGTACAGCCAGCACAGGGCTACCACACCGACCATTGCCGGCAAAGCATACTTGCAGAAGCGGCCCCAGCTAATGGGATAGCCTTCCCTGGCAGCAACCGCCGTGCCGACCACATTGGCCGAAGCGCCAATCGGGGTAGCATTACCACCGATATCGGACCCCAGGGCCAGGGTCCACGCCAGTGTCGGTAAAGGCAGACCCGAACCGGCCAGATTCCGAAGTACCGGAATCATTGTTGCTGCAAAAGGAATGTTATCCACTATCGCCGAGGCAAAGGCGGATATCCAGAGAATCATGGGTATCACTATCATGAGATTCCCACCGGAGACATCTGCGATGAATTGCGCCAGGACCTCCAGTACGCCGGTTTCCTCCAGCCCGCCGACACATACGAACAGCCCGATGAAGAAGAGCAGTGTCTTCCAGTCCACTCTCTTAATGAGGTGCGCAGCATTTCTGAACCCTGCTATCAGAGTAAGAATGGCGGCGATTACGCCTATCAGAGCTACCGATATACCGGTCTCTGCGTGGGTGACGATTAATAGCACCACGAGTGCGAAGATTCCGGTATTGATTCTGAATAACCGCGGGTTGACTATTGCATCCCCTGGTTCCGGGTAGGATTCCGCCTCAACTTTGCCCTGAGAAGCCTTGAGCGCCTTTCGGAAGGCAAAGTAGAAAAAGACCAGGGTTGCTATCATACCTATCCAGGCGATAACACCGGTATTGGTAACGAAGTCGAAGAAAGAGTAACCGAAGGCAGTACCGATAATGATGTTAGGCGGGTCGCCACTCATGGTAGCGCTGCCACCGACATTGGAGGCGAAGATTTCGGCGATAATTATCGGTACCGGGTCGAATTTGAGCAGGCGGGCCAGCTCGATGGTAACCGTTGCCATGAACAGCAGCACGGTAATGCTGTCAATAAACATTGCCAGGAAACCGGAGAGCAGCATGAAGGATATCAGTATCGGAACGACCTGGTAGTCGACCAGCTTGGCAACCCGAAGGCAGAGCCAGCGAAAGAAACCCACCTCACCCAGTCCCTCGACCATCACCATCATACCGCCGATGAAGACGATGGTCTGCCAGTTGATGCCGCTGGACTCGAAGTGGCCTTCACCGGGGACCCAGAAGGCAGGCTGAAGAATCTGCCCGAAGCTGAGAACATTCAGGACAGATTCCGGGCTTCGCATGACGATGAGGAAGACTATTACGATGGTGAGGCTGCCGCCAATAAGGGCCGGAATAAACCGGTGCCATTTATCACTTATTATGGCAATAAACATCACCACAAAGATGACAATGGCAAGTATCTGGCTGAGTAGTTCCATATCGATAAAAGCTGCTTCCTGCCCCTTCAAGGCAATACTATAAAGGCACGTGCTGCTACAGTAATAATATTATCAGAAAGCGGATGGCCAGAAAAGCGCCGCACCCGTCACGGCTCATCCCCCAACCCCGGAGGTGAACAGTGCATATGCCCCGTACACGTAGAGACCTAGCAGCAGCACGGCATACCAACTGATAACACGGAATGTCTTTCTCTTCTGGCGGAATCGAAGAGCGATGAGAACAACAATGCTCATCACTATTGCCACAACAGCGCTGGTGATATGAGCCTTTGATACTGAAGAGAGAATAGAGCCATCGGTATAGAATATATCGATGAGGAAGATTTTAGCGATATTTATCATATTGGCACCCAATACGTCAGCGACTGCCATATCGATAGCGCCCAGACGGACAGCGGCAATGGTAAGCGCCAGCTCCGGCATTGAAGTGGAGATAGCCAGGAACAAAGTCCCGACAAAGCTAGCACCCAGACCGGTAGTGGCGGCAATTTCTTCGCCAATGAATGCTAACCAGATTCCACTGCCAATAACCGCCAGCCCGGCCAGTGTGAACTTCAACCACACTTCTCTCATGGTGATATGGCTGTATCGTGTATTGGCAACCGGTGGTGACGCCACCTGGCCTTCCCGCGCAGAGCGAAGTGTCCACCTCACGCCTATCAGATATACCACGATGGCGAGGATGCTCGGGATACCTATCCATCCCAGAACCAGTCCGGAAATCCTTTCGCCGAAAAAGATGCTCACTGCGGCAAGAGCAACAAGTAAGATGCCCATCACCACTGACATTATATGGTTCGGGCTTACCTTGCTCAGAATGGGTGCCTGTCTGTATATTATGTCCAGCAAAGCCACGATAAGGACATTGAAGATACAGCTTCCCATGATAGTACCTATGGCGAGGTCGGGAATCTTGACCAGAGCAACCGCACTTATTCCGGTGGCGAGTTCAGGCACAGAGGTAATGAAAGCCAGCAGCAGGAGGCCGATCCATATATGGCCAAGACGCGTTTTCTCAGCAAGCGCATCTCCGTACCGGGCCAGTTTTGTCCCGGCAAACAGGATGATAACAAGGCTCAATATAAACTTCAGCCAGACTAGCCAGACCAATTACAAACACTCCCCGGGAAAATACCGGCAGGCAAGGCAAAAGATGACATATGCTCTCCATTATACCCGTTTTGTTGCCTCAATACACTTCTTTATACTCGTCCGGAAAATCAGTGACACTACCCTAAAAACTCGTCATCGCTGCAGGGAGTTGTGTCAGCCTTCCGGCTGAACGAGAACAGTAAAATTTTTCTACCAAAATCCTGTTGCTTCCTAGTCTGCCTTTTGCTATACTCTGAGCATGTCACTTTTCCTCTCTGCATTCCACCTTGTCCTCAGAAGGAGTCTGGCTAACTGGAAGCTCCTTTCCTGTGTAATCATCGGAGTAGTGGTAGCAGTCGCCCTTGTCTCCAGCACACCCCTCTATTCCAATACCCTCAGCGACCTCGGGCTGTCACGCTCGCTGAATGAGAAGCCCATAGAACTTATCAACGTCCAGGTTTACGCTCCGAGCTATCCAATCAATATCGATGAATACCAGAGGAACTGGGGGGTCATCCGCAATCAGGTCTCCAGGAACATCGGCTCAGTGGTGCGGCAGGAAGAGCAGTACATCAAGACCCAGACCTTCTACGCCGGCTGGGCGGACCGCCCCATACCCACCGACCCTAACAGGCCGAAGGGTCATTTCCAGGTATTCACCAACATGGACAAGCACATCAACCTGATTGATGGGCGCTATCCTGAACCGTTCCCTGCCGGACTCGAGCCGGAGGAATTACTTGAGCCCGGTCTTGAGATCGAGGCCATGATAGGAAGCACTGCGGCCGAACTCTTTGATGTATGGGTTGGTGACCGGCTTGTCCTGCTCTACGGTTGGGGGAAATACCCGGTCCGGCTCACCGTCCGGCTCACAGGCATCATCGACCCTATCGACCCCGAAGAGGAGTTCTGGTTCCTTAACAGTGACCTCTTTGCGCTGCAAGGGGATAGTGGCGAGATAGAAGGACCCACAGCCCCTCTCTTCATTCCGGAACAGACACTGTTCGAAGGTATAGGGCGCCTGGTACCCAACCTTAAAGCAACCTACAACTGGTACTACTACCTTGACACCACTAAAATCACCTCAGCCAACGCAGCCGCCATCAAGAGAGGCGTCCAGCGCATGGAGAGCCAGATAATCGCCGATCTGCCCCGTAGCTCGGCGTTTACCCAACTGAACAGCATTATTGCTACCTACGAACAGAAACTGCTCTTCACCCAGATACCCCTGTTCCTGCTCATCTTCCAGATTGTCGGTATTATCCTTTACTACGTGGTTACCGTGGCCAATATGGTCATCGACCAGCAGGCCGGTGAAATCGCTCTCCTCAGAAGTCGGGGTGCCAGCACCGGGCAAATCATGGGCATCTATTTTATGGAAGGCCTGATGATAAGCGCCCTGGGAGGAGTAGTGGGGCCGTTTCTTGGCGCCCTTGTCTTTACACTCCTTGGTAAGACGGCACCGTTTCTGCCCCTGACCGGAGGGGGTTTACTGGAAATCCGGTTCTCCTCTATGGTCTTTATACTGGCTGCGGTTGCAGCCGTTCTCTGCCTGATTGCCATGCTATTCCCGGCTATGCGGGCAGCACGCATGGGAGTCGTTTCCCAGAGGCAGAATATCGCCCGCCCACCGCGAGCACCTTTCTGGCAGCGTTATTACCTGGATATTATGCTGCTGGTGGTTGGTGGTATTCTATTCTGGGAGCTAAGGGAGCGCGGGACACTAACATCCCAGAACTTCTTCGGTGAAGTAGGTATAGACCCCCTTCTACTGGTCACACCGATACTGTTCATGGTTGCCGCAGCAATAATATTCCTTCGCCTGTTCCCCCTCATTATCGCCCTGGCAGCACGGATCAGCCGCTATACTTCCAATACCGCGGTGGTACTGAGCTTGCGCTACATGGCACGTAACCCGATGCACTACGGCCGGCTCATCCTGTTGTTGATGATGGCGGCCAGTGTAGGCATGTTTTCGGCAAGCTTTCTGGGCACACTGGAACGAAGTTACGACGAACGTGCCATGTACACCACCGGGAGCGACATCCGGCTCAGCGGAATCTACGATTACCGGAGCGGTAAGGAGGCCATTGTAGATAAATATACCGAGGTCCCCGGTGTGGAAGAGGTTAGCGTTGGTTTCCGGGGTAACGGCGTTATGGGCAGCCTGTTCACCCAGATTGACGTTAATATCCTGGCAGTCGACCCTGTTACGTTAGCAGAAGTCGGCTGGTTCCGGGAGGATTTTGCCAGTAGCTCCCTTACCGAACTGATGGATATCCTTGCTGAAGACCAGCCCATCGAGAATGGCCTTCCCCTGCCGGATGGTACAGAGACCATCGGTGTATGGGTATATCCTCTCCAGACACACCCCGGCCTGGTGCTGACTGCCAGAATACAAGATGGAAAAGGGCATTATATCGACTACGAGCTTGGTATACCGGGCACCGAAGAATGGCACTACCTGGAGGTAGACCTCTTTCGTGCCCTCTATGACACGGTACCACCTCCCCCTCTGACGCTCCAGTGTATCTTTGCCAGAATCAAAAAAGTAGATTTTCAATACCGTGATTCGCCGCGGACGGTCTACCTGGATAACCTTCAGGTCGGGGGTTCGTTCTCCGCGGAGCCGGTGGTCGTCGAGGACTTTGAGGACGTGTCCGGCTGGGTCACAGTTGCCGACGAGGCGGCAGGAGGTAGTGCTGCCGGAATGCCGACAACCAGGGACACCATTGCCACCAGCACAGAGGTGGTCCATGATGGTGTAACCTCAGGCAAGCTCACCTGGGAGCAGACAAGGAGCTTTGGCTACCGTGGGCTTTATCCCAATCTTGATATCAGACCTCTATCCATTATTGCCAGCCAGTCGCTGCTTGACCGTACCGGCATTTCAGTTGGAGACCTGGTGACATTCCGTCTACCCGGCCAGTTTATACCGGTTATCGTAGAAGAAGTTATCGACTATTTTCCTACCGTTGACCCTGATGTCAAGGGCTTTGCCCTGGCTAATATCGACCGTATAACCTCGATAAGAAACCTGACACTGAGCGGCAATATCCACTTCTATCCTAACGAGGTGTGGTTGACAGCGACAAAAGACCCGGAACAGCGAGAGACCGTAATCGAAACGTTGACATCTCCGGGATACCACGCCAGGGAATTCTACGACCAGGAGGCAATGATAGCCAAGTCAAGGTCGGACCCGCTCGTAGCGGCCGGCTGGGGTGGAATCCTGCTGATTGCTTTCCTTGGAATAATCCTGGTCAGCGGGCTCGGTTTCGTGGTTTACGCCTACCTTTCCGCTCGGGGACGGCAGCTCGAGTTTGCTATCCTGCGGACCCTGGGATTCTCCCTGCGCCAGATTATCGGGTTAATATGCCTGGAGCAGGTCTTCGTTATCGGCAGCGGCATGGGAATCGGGACACTTCTCGGGATGCAGCTCAGCTCAGTGATGATGCCCTTCCTGCAGCTCACCGAAATGGGCCATAAAGTCCTGCCCCCGTTTGTACCAGTTACTGACTGGTTCACCATCGGTATTGCCTATATCATTCTGGCGGTGGCATTCATAGTCACTATTTCCCTGGTTATCCTGTTCTTCTCCAAGGTAGCTATCCACCGAGCATTGAGGATAGGAGAGTAGCGAAGCTATTACCGGTAAGCCCGGGATGTGACAGATGAAAGATACTCAGAACAAATACTACATAGTCTGCGAAGACCTCTTCAAGATATACAAGATAGCCGAACTTGAGGTCGTTGCTCTCAGGGGTCTTGACCTTAAAGTAGAGACCGGTGAACTGATGGCTATTGTCGGGGCCAGCGGCAGCGGCAAGTCCACCCTGCTCAATATCCTCGGTGGCCTGGATGTACCTTCCGCCGGTCAGGTAGTCGTCGGCAATAGAGACCTTCTCAAGACCTCCAGCCGGGACCTGGTGGATTACCGGCGACAGGATGTGGGCTTTGTCTGGCAGCAGACCAGCCGGAATGTCATCTCCTACCTCACCGCGTATCAGAACGTGGAACTGCCCCTGATACTGCTGGGGTGGTCCATGCGGAAGAGGCGCCGCCGGGTGGAGGAAATGCTGGAGGCGGTAGGACTGACCAACCGCAGTAACCACTTTCCGGACCGACTCTCCGGCGGTGAGCAGCAACGGGTAGCCATTGCTGTAGCCATGGCGCACAATCCCCCGCTCCTGCTGGCCGATGAACCCACCGGAGAACTGGACAGCCAGACCTCGGAAACGATCCTCGACGTGTTCCGCTCCGTGAATGATGCTTATGGTGTAACCGTTGTTATCGTCACCCATGATATCCGTATCATGAGCAAGGTGAACCGCGTAGTCACCATCCGTGATGGGCGGACCAGCCAGGAAACTGTCCGCAAAGCGCAGACCGAGTTCGTCAGACCCGAGGCGCGTATCGAGGAGACCCACGATGAATTCATTGTGGTCGATGGTGCCGGTCGTCTCCAGATTCCCCGCGACCTCGTTGAGAGGTTGAAACTGGGAAGGAGAGCCAGGGTGCTCATGGAAGACGACCATCTCGCGGTATGGCCGGTGGAGAGCCAGGAAGGAGAGGAAAAGTGACGACGGCACCACTGATTTCAGCACAGGACCTGGAGCGCACTTTCATCCTCGGCTCGGAGCGGATAAAGGCACTTCACGGGGTCAATATGACAGCAAACTCCGGCGAGATGCTGGTGATAACGGGGCCTTCTGGCTCCGGCAAGACTACCTTGCTCAATCTCCTCGCCGGACTTGACATGCCCACTTCCGGCTCCGTCCACCTCGATAACCAGGACCTGGCCACACTCTCGGAATGGGAACTGGCCCAGCTCCGGCGCCGCAAGATAGGATTTGTCTTCCAGTCCTTTGGGCTTCTTCCCCTGCTCTCTGCCTACGAGAACATCGAGCTACCCCTGCGGATTGCCGAGTGGGGCCGTAGTGAACGGAACCGGCGCACCGAAGAAGTCCTCGACCTCATCGGTCTGGGAGACCGGTCAGGTCACCGTCCCTATGAAATGTCCGGTGGAGAGCAGCAGCGCATCGCCGTGGCGCGTGCGATGGTTCATCGCCCCACCCTTATTCTTGCTGACGAGCCTACCGGAGAACTGGACTCTGCTACCGGGACAGCAATCTTCACCCTGCTCAAGAACATCGCAGAGCAGGAGAACGTGGCAATTGTCGTTGCCAGTCATGATGTGAACGTGGCCAGTAAGTTTGCCACCCTGACCAGGGATCTCAGGGACGGCACGTTTGTGAATTGAGCCTGGCAATCACAGGTAATACCCTCGTCTGAGTCCGTATCTGCGGAGGCGGGTTTTGTCACTGTATTCTCTGACACAATTCCCCGGCACCCCGATTATGCGCAGACAACACGTCTACAGGGTACCATTTCAATAGTATCTCCGACTTTGAATGCAAAACTAAGTGGAGGACAGGTTATGCTATCAAGAGAAGAGCTAAAATCAAGGACTTGCCAGGAGATTGACAGCAGGGGTGAAGAGATTATAGCGGTGGCCAAAACCATCATGGAGAATCCCGAGCCGGGATTCCGTGAGAAGAAGACATCGCGCCTGGTTGCCGAGAAATTCACCGAGCTTGGCATCACATACCGTGACGGTCTCGGAATTACGGGTGTAAAGGGGATAGTACCGGGCGGCAGAGAAGGCCCAACGGTAGCCGTCCTCGGTGAGCTGGACTCACTACTCGTCCCCGGTCATCCGAACGCCGACCCGGTGACAGGAGCCGCCCACGCCTGCGGTCACAATGCCCAGATAGGGACACTCATCGGTGTTGCCGCCGGACTTATTGGTGCCGGAGTACTACCTTCTCTGGCAGGGCGGGTGGCCTTTATGGCAGTCCCCGCTGAAGAATACATCGAGATAGAGTTCCGTGAGAACCTGCATGCGCAGGGTAAAATCACCTTCCTTGGAGGTAAGCCGGAACTAATCAAGCTCGGTGAGTTCGACGATGTCGATATGGCCATGATGGTACACACCGCATCAGGCACCAGAGGTAAGCTGATGGGTATGGGAGGAACGAACAACGGCTGTGTCGCCAAACAGATTAAGTTCATCGGACGTGGCTCTCACGCCGGAGGCGCACCGCACGCCGGCATTAATGCCCTCAATGCCGCCATGATTGCCCTCTCCGCAATACATGCCCAGCGAGAGACGTTCAAGGATGTGGACACCGTCAGGGTGCACCCCATCATCACCAGGGGAGGCGAGGCGGTCAACATCGTTCCCGCCGACGTCCGTATGGAGACCTTCGTGCGCGGCAAGACACTGGAGGCTATCAAGGACGCCAACGAGAAGGTGGACCGTGCCCTCCGCGCCGGGGCGCTGGCAGTTGGCGGCAAGGTGCAGATTAAGACCCTGCCCGGCTACCTCCCGATAATCAACGACCGCAACCTGACAGCGGTATGCCGCACCAACGCCGAATCACTTCTCGGCAAGAGTAAAGTAAGCCCGCCGGGTCGTCATTCCACCGGCTCAACCGACATGGGGGACGTGAGTTGCATCATGCCGGCCATTCACCCCTATGCCGCCGGTGCCGCCGGTAACAGCCACGGCGATGACTACATGATAGAAAATTACAACCATGCAGTCCTAAATCCTGCCAAAGTGATGGCAATGACGGTAATAGACCTTCTTGCCGATGGTGCGGTCAAAGGAAAAGAGGTGCTTGCCAGGCACAAGCCCAGTATGACCAGGCAGGAGTATCTAGACCTGCTGGAGGGCCTGCGTAAGGACGAGGAGTACCAGGGCTAGACCGACTGCTCCTTAGGCGACAACCTGGGTCCCGGAACCACGTTGAAATGCGTTCGTCGCATTTCCTGGCCGTCAATACGTGCGATGATCACCTTTGTACCTGCAGTTTCGATCTTCAGGTTCATGTCGATGGCCAACTGTATACGCTGATCCTGGCCAGGCGGTATCCCGGGTGGGCGACCGGCCTCGAATTGGCCTCCCGCTTTCACCACGCTCTTGGGTTCTTCAGTCGTCGGATCATCGGCTGCTATCTCAACCTCAAAACTGTGCTTCTGGTTTGTCTCATTCCATGGGACTATCATCGACAGGGCGACAGCACAACGCTGATTAGCCGGGAACTGTGTGTTTACAGTCAGTCGATCCCAACCACCTCCCAAGAGATAGACCTTGTTACCTACCACTTGGGCGGAGTCGGCCAGGATTAGCCACTCGACCTCCATTTGACATCCCTCCGTTTATATCCTACAATACTACTACAAGTGTAGTAGAAACGAGGTGTCATGTCAAGCCCTCGGATAGAGGCCCTGCTAATCGATGACGAGAACGAAGACAAGATTACTTCGCATGGGCTGTCGGTTAGTCAAGTCTTGCAGGTACTTGATGATGTCCACTTGGTCCTCAGGAATCGGAAGAGGCGCCGCGGACTCTATCTGATTATCGGGAGGGACAACGGCGGAGCGTGCATTTCCGTACCTGTGGAACGTACGCGTGAGGCCACAGTCTGACGACCGATAACAGCCTGGCCCTGCAAGCCTCATGAACGCACGCTACTTGAAAGGAGAGGGAGATGGAGCGAGACCGCGAACTAGAAGGAGCAGAAACGTGGGACTTAGAGCGGCCCGAAGTTAGGGAACCTGTTGAGGCTTCTCGAGTCATCGTTTCGGTGGCGTTCCAACGTGACGATTTTAACCAGGTGTCGGAGTATGCTGCACTGGTGGGTAAAAGAACCTCAGCGTTCATCCGGGAGGCGGCGATCGAGAAAGTCGTCGGCTGTGATGAGGCGACACTCGTGTATGGCAGTGGCAGCGGAGGATCGCAATGGTGGGTCGAGCAAATGCCATCCGCTACTCTAGCATTCCTGGCAGTCGGATCACACGTTGATTATCCGGAAGAGACCATCGTCATGACTTACTGATCTCAACCGGACGAATACCTACGGAGGGACGAGGAGTACCAGGGCTAGACCGATGGATATTCCTCAAGCAGTAGATTACTGCCTTAACCGGTAGTATTCAAGCACGTTCTTCAGAGCAGCGGCACCGCGCTCCAAAGTCGGAAACACAGGTATGCGGCCTTCCTGGAATCTGGGGATGGTCTCACGAGCTTCGGCCATCTCTTCCGGGTTGTAGTAGGGCAAAATAGCCAGTACCGGTTTCGAGGTTTCCCCCTTCACGTCCAGGGCTGCTTTGATATCGGCGTCACGCATCTCCGGACCGAACATGAAAGTACCCACCCGTGACTGGAGCACGATATTGTCAATATTATTATCCCTGGCTACCAACCCCAGGATACGCGCCAGTTCCAGACGGTTCCTGCCTGCGTCGGTATCAATGGGATTGCGGTAGCTGCCTCCTATCAGGCTGAAGAACGTCGCCATTTCTTCGTAGGATTCCTCCGATAGCAAAGGCACGCGGAATCCGGCCCCGGCGAAAACATCCGTACTGGCAATGGACTGGCCACCGGCACCACCAACCAGGGCTACCCTGTCGCCCAGAACGGGAGGGAGGTGGATAAGGGCTTTAAGTGTATCTATAAGCTCTTCTTGGCCGAATACCTGTATCACGCCGCATTGCTTCATGGCCGAACTCCACACTTCCTGCGGCACTGCCAGTGAAGCCGTGTGCGAGCTAACGGCTCGTCCCCCGTCCGCTGTCCAGCCGCCTTTCCAGAGCACCACCGGTTTTCTGGCGGCTACCTCCCGCAGCACGGAGAAGAATCTCCTGCCGTCTCTCACCCCTTCCAGGTACATGCCAATGACCTCAATCGACGGGTCCTGTCCGAAATAGGCCAGGTAATCACTGGCATGGAGTACAGTCCCATTACCGAAACTGACCGCCTTGTTTATGTCAACACCTTCGGTGTGTGCTTCCCGGGCAAAGTACATGGCATGGCCGCCACTCTGCGAAATCAGGCCCACGGGCCCGCTGCATCCGCTGTACTGGTCACCAATCTGCCTCAGACCAATCCCCGGCG
This sequence comes from Dehalococcoidales bacterium, assembly GCA_035529395.1. Lineage (NCBI taxonomy): Bacteria > Bacillati > Chloroflexota > Dehalococcoidia > Dehalococcoidales > Dehalococcoidales bacterium. Next base: position 15,869 of record DATKWT010000130.1, read on the forward strand.
TGAATATGCCACGGCAATTGGGACCGATGATATGAAAGTCCGCCTGCTCCGCCCTCTCCTTCAGCAATCGCTCCAGCCTTATCCCCTCTTCAGTGTTGGTCTCGGAAAAGCCGGCGGTAAAGAAATGGGCTGCGGCCACATCTTTTCGGATGCAGTCCTCAAGAACCTGCGGAGCTATTTCTCGCGGGAGGTTAATGATTGCCAGGTCTACCGGTTCGGGAATATCAACGATACTGGTGTAGTTCTCTACCCCGAGGGCACGTATACCCTCAATGGACTCCGGATTCACCTGCACAGAATAGAGCTTGCCTTTGAAGGTGCTCTCATTATGCAGCCAGTGGAAATTGCCCCTCTTGCTATCACCAACAATGGCCACGCAGCGGGGATTGAAGGCCCTTTCCATTTTTTCGAAATTTACTCTCAAATTTCCTCCTTGATTTTCCGCCGGAGTGTTCCCGGGGCACTATGATAGCGTTCCAAGGTCGCCCGATTAATCGTTTTCGCCCGGGTATTGACAATCCGTCCCGATGTAATTACGATAGTAGTCCTACAACGTCAATATTGCTCAGGTGAGGTCCCGGCATTTCAGCCTACCGGGACAGCACCGGGGAGGCAAGCAAGTGGCCAGTCAAGCATGCCAAATATGCGGGTGCCACAGCAAGCCTGACACCATGGAGCAGCATCATGTCGTTCCTACCGAAGTGACCGCACCGACCGGTATCCCCGAATCGCAGACCCTGCGGTTGTGTGCCAACTGCCACCACGAGGTACATTCCTGGTACCGCTCCAAGGTTGCCCGGACTACCTATGACCTGAACATCAAACGCTTCCGCCCGAGGTCAGACCTCGAACTGGTCCATGAGTATCAGGCCGTCTTCAATAGTTACCTGAAATACAAGGCAGAGCAAGACCACCGCACGGTACCACTTTAACCACTGGCGGACAGGCCAATTCCCGTGCGGCCCCGCTGGGCCGCCTTCCCCTTCCTATACAGGAAGGGGTGACACCACCCAGACCCCTGTTTTAATCCTTACCCCGTGCGTCCCAAGATGGGGCGCCTCTCAGAAGAGGCGGTGCCCCTCAGAAGGGGCCTGCCCTCTGGACTCTCCCCTTTACAGCACATGGCTAGTCCTCCCTCTTAATGATGGTAGCTACTCCCTGACCACCACCACAGCAAGGAGTCGCCAGACCAAACGTGCCACCCTTGATTTTTAGAGTTCTGGCGAGTGTCCCGACCAGCCTGGTACCGGTAGCACCGAGCGGATGACCAATGGCAACCGCGCCACCATTTACGTTTACCTTCTCCGGCTCAATACCCAGCTCTTTTATTGCGTTGAGAGTAACGATGGAGAACGCCTCGTTTATCTCCCAGAAGTCAATGTCTTTAACCTCCAGGCCGGCATGCTTCAGAGCCTTGCGGCTGGCCGGAACAGGCCCCATGCCCATCATTGACGGGTCGACCCCGGCCCATCCCAGGGAAATGACCTGTGCCAGGGGCTTCAGATTGTACTCAACAGCCTTCTCCCTGGACATCAGAATCATGGCCGTAGCGCCGGCGTTCAATGGCGATGAGTTCCCGGCGGTTACCTGTCCATCCGGAATGTAGGCCGGATTCAATCCGGCCAATGCTTCCAGGGTAGTGGTAGGCCGGATGGCAACGTCGTGGTCGATGACCTGCCTGGTGCCGTCTGCCAGTGTGACCTCCACCGGCATTATCTCACCCTTGAAGAAACCCTCCTCCAGTGCCCTGGCCGCCCTCTGGTGGCTTCGCAGTGCCCAATTGTCCATATCTTCACGGGTGAAGTCAGTATGTTTCAGAAGCTTCTCCGCGGTGAGCCCCATGTTCATCGCGGTCATCAGTTCGTACTTCTGAAATCGGGGGTCCATGAACAGCTTTTCGTTGGGTTTGATCGGTGAGAGACTGGGGTCGCCACCGGCGGGACCACCCATCGGGACATGCGTCATGTGCTCGATTCCACACGAGATGACGATGTCTGAATATCCCAGTGCTATCTCCATCGCCGCAGTGTGCACGGTCGACATCGAAGAGCCGCACTGGCGGTCGATATGCGTAGCCGCCACGCTAAATGGTAGCTCGGCGAGGAAGGCAATATTCCTTCCCCCGAACATCATCTGCTCACCCCAGGGCTGGGCAGTACCGGCATGGAGCTCATCAATGTCATCCGGCTTGATACCGGTACGCTTGATAAGCTCCTTTATCAGTTCCGCAGCGATATCATCCATACGAACGCTATTAAAAACGTCCCTCTCCGGGTCCCTTGGTCTCGACCTTGAGAATGATGACCGCAGGTAGTCGACTATGACGACATCTCTTCCTACCATTGTTCCTTGACCTCCTTACACCTGAGCGTATATTTTGCGCTTTGTAGTGCATGCAGACATATCCTATCGCATACTAATTCTCCGGTCAACCTGTTGTAATCGTTGGGTACATCAGTGCTACTCCAGCAAGGTGATGAAAAACCCTTTCGACCGACTCCCGTGCGGCCCGGATGGAGCGCCTCTCAGAAGAGGCGGAGCGCTTCTCAGAAGAGGCGGCGCCTTTCTGGACTTCCCTTATTCAGTACCATGCCAGTATCCTGTCTCGGAAATACATTGCTTTATTCTCTTTCCTCTCCCCCTCTGCAAAGAGATTAAGGGGGATATAAAATCCCTCTCAGTCTCCCTTTATGAAAGGGAGAGGAGTTATTCAATGAAGTTCTAAGACGCCACACTAGTACAGGCCGATTCCGGTTGCAGCCGGAGAGGGCCTGTGCGGTTAGCTATAGTACTGGCCGTCTCCTCATGTGGCAATGCTTTCTCCAGAGGAGAGGGGGGCAGATAACTATATGTGTGGGAAGCAGGCTTTGCCTGCTTCCCACACAAGAAGAAAACTTCCCCTAGGTGCAGGGTGGGTAATGACCACAACATCTCAATCTGTTGTGTTACCCTTCTGCTTGAAAGAGAACGTCTCTCTTCGGAAAGAGAGAACTCTCTCATACGCACAAATACTCACTCAGGCTCATTCAATCTCACTCAGCTAATATACTGCCGTTATCACGACTTCTCACATAGGACGGGTATCAAAACTACCGACCTGAGTCGCCGTAAACCGTTGCCAACACTGTGGCCACTATGCAGAACCCCGTCTGAACCGTTTTGACAGTCCAACACAATACTGGTATAGTCTAACAGACCTTGGTAAAACCAGCGGGCACAGATCCCACTCGGCGGCGACGACAGGTTCACGGGAGATAAGGTCCAGTTAAATGGTATGGAGAGTAACAACTGAATAGACTGAGCACAATCCCTCTTATTCCTCTGCTTGCTTGAGTTGTCGCCCATTCACAATCCCCGTAACCGCAAACTATCGCTCCCCATCTTACCCATCATTCGCTTTTCACTACTGTTGATTAAGTCCATTGGAGGAGCAATGTCTGCCAATAATACTATCATCTCATGCCGTAACCTGTGGAAGATATTCGGGCCGAATGCAGATACTGTTATTGATGAGATAGCTAATAACGGCGTTACCAAGCAGGAACTGCTGGAGCGGACCGGGCACGTGATAGCCGTCAAGGATGTGTCCTTTGACGTGCACGAAAGTGAGATATTCGTGGTCATGGGTCTCTCCGGAAGCGGTAAGTCGACACTTATCCGCTGCATTAACCGGCTGATAGACCCCACCAGGGGCAATATCTACATAGATGGTACTGACATATCCGAGATGAGCAAGGACGATCTCAGGGAGCTCCGCCGAACCAAGATGAACATGGTCTTCCAGTACTTCGGGCTGCTCCCCCACCGCTCGGTACTCGATAATGTTGGTTTCGGTCTGGAGATTCGTGGGGAACACGGCCACACCAAAGAGGAGAAGGTTGCTGCGGCATTGGAGCAGGTGGGGCTTAAGGGATGGGAGAAGAGCCCCATCCATGAGCTCAGCGGCGGCATGCAGCAGCGTGTGGGACTGGCACGTGCCCTTGCCGGAGGCGCCAGCATACTCCTCATGGACGAGCCTTTCAGCGCCCTTGACCCTCTGATTCGGCGCCAGATGCAGGACGAGTTCATCAACCTTCGCTCCGAGGTCCAACAGACGGTGGTCTTTATAACCCATGACCTTATGGAAGCGCTCCGGCTGGGTGACCGGATTGCTATTATGAAAGACGGCGAAATAGTCCAGATTGGCACCCCTCAGCAGATAGTCGGTGACCCGGCCGACGAGTACGTGAGCGAATTTGTCAGGGACGTTCCCCGCGGACAGGTAATCGCAGTGAGAAGCGTCATGGAACGACCTGCGGTAATGATTACCATAGAACGAAGTCTTGAAGAAACCCTGGCTGCACTACAGAAGCAGGATACTACTACCGGTTTCATTGTCGATGGATTCCGCAAGTATATCGGTACAGTCACTACTTCTGACGTGGAGGCTGCCATCGAAAGCGGTGCCACGAAGGTCAGCGAGCTAGTCAATCTCGACTCTCCGAGCTGTCCTCCAACTACTACACTCGATGAATGCCTGCAACTGGTAGCGGAGCAGGACACCCCGCTGGCAGTGGTCACCACCAGGGGTCATCTAATCGGTATCGTTACCAAAACTGCCCTCATCCAGGCCATGAAAACGGATGCAGGGAACGGGAATGGTAACGGGCAGTGACCATGCCAATAGCCCAGGCTCAACTTCACTGCGTGGGGTGAACCCATGCCTGTTTACGAGGAGGGAAAAGACAGACCATTGCAAGAAGAAACAGCGAAAGATGTCTCTACGGATGCATCAGTAACAAACCGTACATTCTGGCAGAGGCTGACCGGCAACGGTAACGGCTTCAAGCTATCGACGCCGGCAAAGATAGGGCTTTACCTGGGAGGATTCGCAGTCCTCATGTTGGTGGTTGTCGTCCTGTACCAGGGTGTTCCCGCCGGGCAGGACCCCGGCGCAGTGATTGACTACCCGAAGGACTGGAGTTACGGATGGGACGTAATCAAGTTCATCGACCGCGTCGTGGACTGGATAATCATCGAAGGAGACGCCTTCTTCTCCGCAATCAACCTGATAGTGCTGCGCGGAGTACTGCTGCCCCTGGAGGACTTCTTTATGTGGCTCCCCTGGTGGTCCGTCATTGTGATAACGGGAGTCCTTGCCTGGCGTACGTCCGGCGCCAGGATTGGTGTAATGGCTGCTATATTCCTAGCGATAATGACCATTATGGGGATGCTTGACCGGGGTTCCGAGACCCTGGCCATTACGCTCACCTCAACCGCTATTTGCATTATCTTCGGACTACCAATGGGAATCCTTGCCGCCAGGAGCGACCGCTTTGATGGGTTGCTGCGACCCATCCTTGACATGATGCAGACCATGCCCAGCTTCGTCTATCTCATTCCGGCCCTGATGCTCTTCGGCCTGGGGAGTGTACCGGCGGTAATGGCCACTTGTATCTACGCCATACCGCCAGTTATCCGCCTCACCAACCTGGGAATACGGCAGGTCGATGCCCAGGTAGTGGAGGCCGCCCGGTCATTTGGTACCACGCCTTCCCAGTTACTCACCAAGGTGCAGGTGCCCATGGCACTACCCACAATCCTGGCCGGCATGAACCAGACTATCATGATGGCACTTGCAATGGTGGTGCTTGCCTCCATGATTGGGGCCGGCGGACTGGGAGCGGAGATTCTCCTCGGTATCGCTCGATTAGAGGTCGGTCGGGGAGTGCTGGCGGGAATCAGTATCGTCTTCATGGCCATCATACTGGACAGAATCACCCAGGGCTTCGCCTCAAGACCGCAGACCAGACGCGCTACGTAGAATCATGCTGCTTGGAGCAAGTAAAACAACCACGGAAGGAGGTGGTAGCACAGGAGTGAAGCGCAACACTTCTTACCGACTGAGTAACGAATACGCGACAAGAGACAAGTACAAAGAAGGAGGATACCTGATATGCATTTTATAAATTACCGACGCACCAAGTGGCTGATGCTGCTGGTAGCAGTGGCGATGACAGTCACGTTGTTTGCCGGCTGTACGGGTGAGGAGGAGAAACCCACACTTACACTCTTCGACGGTTCCTGGGGTTCTCTCTGGCTTGAGAACGCCATAGCCAAGATTATCATTGAGGAAGGCTACGGCTACCCGTGCGAAGTAATCACGGTGTCCAGTGATGTGATGAATGCAACACATCCCAAGGGCGACCTTCTCATAAATATGGAGCAGTGGCCCCAAAACAACCCCGAGTGGTACCAGGGCAATCTCGCTGACGGGACCCTGTTGGAACTCGGTGTAGTACTGGAGGGTGGCCCCCAGTTCTGGTGCATACCACAGTGGGTCCATGAGGAATACGGAATTGACACCGTCTTAGATATGAAGGACCACTGGGAGCTCTTCCCTGACCCCGAGGACTCCTCCAAGGGGATGTTCATCAACTGCAAGGTCGGCTGGAACTGCGAGAGGATTAACGTTTTCAAGTTCGAGGCCTACGGGCTGGGCGAGTACTACAACATTATAAGCCCGGGTACTGCCGGTGCGGAGGCCGCCGCCATGGCCGGCCCACAGAAGAAAGGCGACCCGGTCTTCGGCTACTACTGGGCACCCACCGACCTGATGGGCATGTTCGACTGGTACATCCTCGAGGAGCCGGCGTACGATGCCGACGTCTGGGCCAAGATTGCCGCCAAGATGGAAAACCCTGACCTCGCGGCACTGACCGAGGCGTGCGCCTACGAGAGCGTGCCGCTGACCATCACGGTGCACAAGGACCTGCTGGATATGGCCCCCGATGTGGTCACCATGCTGAGGAACTTCACCGTGGGCCTGGACCGCTGTAACAAGTCCCTGGCCTTTCAGATGGAGAACGAGATAGACGAGTGGGAAACAGTGGCAGTCTGGTGGATGAGAGAGTACGATAGCCACTGGAAGAGCTGGGTCCCCACGAGTGCCTACACCGAGATAAAGGCATTCCTGGACGACTTCGGCCCGGTACCCTAACCAAGCGTACCTCACTGGGACACCGGAGTAGCATTAACAGCAACACCCAGTGTCAAACGAAAGCCCCCTGCCGGAGAACTCCGCGCAGGGGGCAATTCTTTGTTACTTCAACACAACAGTATGCGGGGCTTTATTTCAACTGGTCACGTGTGTAGTCGAGGACACGCCGGGCCACTATCAGCATGTTTATCTGGCCGGTGCCTTCGAAGATATCGTTTATCTTGCCGTCCCGCATCCACTTCTCCAGCAGGTACTTGCGGGAATAGCCCAGCGGCCCCATCATCTCGACCGCTTTCTGCGTTATCCTGGTAACTACCAGCCCCGCCTTGGCCTTGGCCATCGATGCTTCCAGACTGTTGGCCTGGAACTGGCTCATCATCCACACGGCGCGCAGCATCAGCATGTGGGCTGCCTTGTAGCCCGCCTCCATGTCCATGATATCGCGCTCAATGGCGGTCAGCTTGTGACGCGGTGCTCCGTAACGTATCTGAATACCTTCCTTCTCCAGGGCTTCCTTGATGAAGTCCAGGGCGGCACGCCCAACTCCTAACGCCATCGCGGCGATTATCGGCCGGGTGGCGTCAAAGGTGGCCATTGCCCGCTTGAACCCCGCCGTCTGACCGCTATCCACCTTCCTGACCTCGGGGCTGCCCAGTATGTTCTCGTAGGGGATGCGGCAATTGTCCAGGATGAGAGTGGCAGTATCGCTGGCTCGGATTCCGAGCTTGTTTTCCACCTTCTCAATACGTGCCCCCGGCGTACCGGCCTCGACGACGAACGACTTCATGCCGGCCCGCCCCGCAGTTTTGTCAACTGTTGCCCAGACAACCACGAGACCATCAGACTCATCCATAGCACGCTGGCCGCCGGTGATGAATATTTTCTCGCCGTTCAGCACCCATTCGTCACCGTCCAGCACGGCGGTCGTCTGGATGGCAGAGGTATCCGAGCCGCAACCGGACTCGGTCATCGCCATCCCGCCCCACTTCGGCTCACCCTCACTGTATCGCTTCAGGAAACGCTGCTGCTGTTCCTGGGTGCCGGTCATCAGGATGGCGGCACCTCCCAGACCCGAACCCGGGGCCACCAGCATCAGGCCGGCGTCACCCCAGCAGGTCTCCTCTATCCGCAGCGCAGCGCCAACGCCCAGGCCGAGCATTCCACCGCCACCACTTCTCTGCTGTGCCCACTGCTGCTCGATAAAGTCTTTAGGGCTTTCGTGCTCGTGCTCATCGTAGTAACGGGCAATCGGGCGTAGAAGCTCTTCGGCCTCTTTGTGGGCTGCTGCTATTGTCGCTTCTTCTTCAGGAGTCAATTCAAATTCAATCATTGCTCGATACCTCCTGCTATCACTTTGATGATCTATCAGGGTGTTGAAAAACCTTTTCGACCAATCCCCGTGCGGCCCATCTGGGCCGCCTTCCCCTTCCTGGCCAAAAAGGGGAAAAATATTATATCTGGGGGACACCCCCAGACCCCTGCCAGAGGGAGCGCCTCTCAGAAGGGGCAAAGCCCCTCTGAACTCCTCTTTTCAGCACCCTGCTATACAATGGCCATGCCGTTGAAGGTGGCAAATCCCCGCCCGTTCCTCAGCCAGAGCTCCACCGGGTGGTCACGGATGTAACCGTGCCCACCGAGTATCTGAACGGCACGGTCAGTGACGGTCAGCACCATTTCATCAGCATATGATTTCAGCAGGGAAGCCTCTTTGGTGGCATCTTCACCACGGTCCAGCTTCCAGGTAGCTTCCCAGGTCATAAGTCTGGTAGCATCAATCTCGATGGCCATCTCGGCCAGCATAAAGGCTATCGTCTGGCGTGAGGCAATCGGCTCACCGAAGGCGCTACGTTCTTTGGCATAGTCACGGGCATACTCAAAAGCACCGCGGGCCACTCCCACCGCCATCGCTGAGAGGGCCACCCGTGAGTAGTTTAGAATCCGACCGAAATCACATCCGTCCTCACCACCGAGCCGGTTGCCCTTCGGTACCCGACAGTCCTTCAGGGAAAGCTCGTAGGTTGCCAGGGCTTTTATTCCCATGTTCTTCTCTCGCTCCATTATCTCCAGGCCGGTAGCTGCCTTCTCCACCAGAAAACCCTGGGTGCAGTCGTTCTCGCTGGCATAAACCAGCAGGAGGTCGGCGTCGGCCGCCAGCGGGACATAGCATTTCTCCCCATTGAGAACGTAATCACCACCATTCAGCCTGGCCGTAGTCGATAGAGCGGCAGGGTCGAAATCAAAGCGAGGTTCTATCAGGGCCGCCGTAGCTGCCTTGAACCTGTCACCACAGAAACCGGGCAGATACTTGCTTTTTTGCTCATCGGTGCCCATCTCGACCAGCGGTATCGCTACCAATGATGGGCAGAGGATGTGCATCGCTATCGAGAGGTCGCCCCAGGCCAGTTCCTCGGCAATCAACGCTCCGGTGAGAGAAGACCGCGCCTCGCCAAGTCCCTGGAACTCTTCGGGGATGCTTGTGGAGATGAACCCGAACTCCCAGGCGGTGTCGATTACATCGGCCGGGATTATGCCGCTCTCATCGCACTCACGGTATACTCTTCGGAGGTGGTCGGTCGAGAACTCCTTCACCATATTGATAATCATCTGCTGCTCTTCACTTGGACTGAACGAGACCATCGCTACCTCCTTTTATCCTCCAGCAAGGCGTCTTTCGTCCGCCCGAAAGATAGCACACTGAGCACTATTTGGGTAACCCTATCCCCTGTATCCCCTTCCCCTTATTGAAGGGGAAGGATTTATATAAGAGGGGCTTCGCCCCTCTTTGATTCCCCTCTATTATCCTGTCTCGGAAATACCTTTAATATGTCCATTGAGCGCCAAAGAGCAAACCAAGAGAACTATCATAAGGATTCAGATTATCTGTCCCTTTGATACTTAATCAACTTATTTATAAGACGCCACACTAGCAGGGTGATGAAAAAGCCTTTCGACCAATCCTCGTGCGGCCCATCCGGCCCGCCTTCCCCTTCCTGTCCAGGAAGAGCCTTCCTACCGAGGAAGGGGGAAAAGATGATATCTGGGGGACCCCCCCAGACCCCTGCCATAAGGGGGCGCCCCTCAAGAAGGGGCGGAATCCCTCTTTACTCCCCTTATTTAGCAAATTGCCAGGGTACAGTGACCACATGGTGTCTTCCGTCCGCCCGAAAGATAGCACACTGAGCACTTTATAGCAAGATTATGTCTCTATCTCCATGCCCACGCTGAACGCCCTGGCGATAACCTCACCGAAGGCCTGGTACCGGGAGGGAGGACCGGGGATGAAGATGAATGGCCGGACTTTGTCAACGTCCGGTCGTCCGTCGGTCAGGCAGTCGTCCGATACATGGGTCTCTTCTATCTTGCCGACAATCAACCAGTGGCTACCCAGTTCCAGCATCTGTACCACCCGGCATTCCAGGTTGACCGGGCACTGTTCAATCATGGGTGCGCCCTCTACCTTGCCGTAGAAGATATCGAAGTTACAGGCATCCACCTTATCTACTTTCGCACCCGACCTTATACCGCAATAGTCCGCCTCTTTCACCAGTTCCACCGATGGGATATTCACCGAGAAGGCCATATTCTGCTTGATGCCACTCAGTGTATAACGGCTGGGCTGTAATGCCACGGAGACCATCGGGGGCTGGCTGCAAGCCACCCCGCACCAGGCAATTGCCAGGAAATTCGGTTTGCCATCAACATCCGCCCCCACGAGGGTCGTGGGCATCGGGTATATCAGGGTTGTTGCGCCTATCTTCGTCTTGCTCATATCATTCCTCCTGCTAATCGATATGTCCTCACAGGACCCACTATCTAATCCGACGGTTGGCGGTCTCTTTCACTTCAGGATTTGCCAGCGAACCTGGGCCAATCACCCTTCAGAGCATCTACCACTGCCCCCACGGTGCCCATAACCAGCGCCAGGAGCGAGTCCTCGGAGTAGAAGGCAGAATGGGCGGTAATTATCACATTCTCCAACTGGAGCAGGGGGTCATCCGGGTCCGGTGGTTCGGGGTCGGTAACATCGATACCTGCCCCGGCGATTACTCCCTCAGACAGAGCGTTGAAAAGGGTTTTTTCATCAACACTATCTCCGCGTGCGGTATTGATAAGGTAGGCAGTCGACTTCATCTTACTGAATTCCCCGGTGCCAAACATCTGTTTTGTTTCGCCAGTAACCGGACAGTGAATCGAGATATAATCAGACTCCCGCAACAATTGCTCAAAGTCAACCTTTGTAGCCCCCATTGCCTGAATCGCGTCCTCAGTCAGATAGGGGTCATAGCAGGGTGCTGAAAAACCCTTTCGACCAACCCCCGTGCGGCCCAGATGGGCCGCCTTCCCCTTCCTAGCCAGGAAGGGGGAAATAATTGTATCTGGGGGACACCGGCAGAATCTGGTTTCGGATTCTGCTAACGTCATTCTGTAAGAATGACGCCCAGACACCCCTGACATAAGGGGGCGCCCCTCTGTACTCCCCTTTTTCATCACCCTGATAGACAATCACCTTCACCCCGAAGGCTTTGACCTTACGCACAAAGGCGCCACCGATTCTACCCGCTCCTATAACGCCGACTGTCTGCCGGTTGAGACGAACAGTCGGCACCCTGATTTCGAATATCTCACGACGCCGCAGTTGCCAGGCACCCTGCCTTACCAGCCGGTCTACGGGTACAATCTTACGGTAAAACGCCAGCAGAAAAGCCAGGGCATGGTCGGAGACCTTGTCGATACTGGCATCCGTTACAATGGCTACGGCAATGCCGTTCTCGGTAGCAGTGTTTACATCGATGTTGTAGCCGACACCTGTCCGGCTGATTACGCGGCACTTTTTCATGGCTTCAATCGCTTTTCGGGTATAGGGCTCAGTAGCACCCACCATTACTGCGTCCGCATCCGCTGCCGACTTGATAATATCCTCTTCAGTCCATACCGGTGCCAGGACCACCTCAGCATCTACCCGGGCAAGCTCTGCCTTGATGGCATCTGCTCCACCTATCCCGGATACCACTTTGAAAGACATGTCCCACTTTCTCCCTTCTTGTAGTCGATGCATTACCATTATTACCTGAGTGTTGTAATAGACACTTTATGTGCCCCACTGGCTATTGTCAAGCAATTCCGGTAATACTTTCATGAGCTTCTTTGCGCTCCACCCTGCTGGCAGAGGTTATCTCTATTATTTGACAGTTCAACTTTGAAGTAGTAGCATTCCTGATAGCTATGTGTCCACCAGAAACTGTATCGCCACACCGAACCGGGCCACCAATCGTAGCCGATGCCTCAAAGTGCACCGGGTGCCTGATATGCGAACTGCGCTGCTCCCTGCGCTTCGAGAAGGCATTCAATCCTGCCAGGGCAGCCATTGTCATTCGCAGACAGACAGACTCCCCTGACGAGTACACGATATCCTTCACCGATAAGTGTGACAACTGCGGGATATGTGTACGCTACTGTGCCTACGGTGCACTTAACCAGGAGAATAAGTCGGGAGTGACGTAGCATGGGTATCCCGGGGTATTCCGGCAACATACTTTATGTCGACCTGACCAGCGGCAGTACCAGGTTGGAGCAGTATGATGCCGAGCTGGTGCACACGCTGATTGGCGGCTACGGCATCAGCAGCAAGCTGGCCTATGACCTGATACCGCCCGGGGTGGACCCCCTTTCTCCGGAAAACCTTATCATCATCTCAGCCGGTCCATTTGCCGGTACAATGATTCCGGGCGGAGCCAAGGTCCTGGTCACCACCAGGTTCCCAATCAATGGGGCACTTGCCACCGCCGCCGGGGGTGGTGCTTTTGCCCCGTTCCTGAAATCAGTCGGACTTGACCATGTCGTCATCAGTGGTCGGGCCAGCCAACCGGTCTCACTAAGGATTGCCGAAGGACAGGTCTCGCTCGATGATGCCGGGGAACTCTGGGGCAGTGACACCTACGAGACCACCGACATACTACGCCGCAGCTACGAGCCGTGCAGTGTTATCGCAATCGGGCAGGCCGGTGAGAACCTTGTCAAGAACTCAATTACATTCGTAGATAAAGCAGCCACCATAGGTCGTGGCGGTCTTCCCGCCATCATGGGGTCAAAGAATCTTAAGGCAATGGTTGTTCAGCAGGGACAGGTACCAACGGAGATTGCCGACCGTCCGACCCTTCATCGACTGGTCAACCGTCTTCACGAGCGCATAATGCGCTGGCCGGGCCGGCAGCTTATCCAGGAAAATGGCCTCATGCCGGCACCACCGGACATGGCGGAGCTTCACCAGAAGACGAGGAATCCCCTCGCCTGTCCCAGTTGTCCGCTGGCGGACAAAGTCATGGTCAGGCTGGAAGAAGGCCCCTACGCCGGAGTCCATACCTATATGCCCCATCTCGGCGTTAATCGGTTCAGTGCCGCCACCAGTTCCGAGGCGTACCAGCAGTCAATAAAGTACAGCGACACTCTGAACCGATACGGCATCGGCAGTACCAATTTCTCCGGTCTCTTTGCACAAATTGTCGAACTTTACCGGGAGGGCATAATAACCAGGGAAGACACCGGTGGCATTGAGCTCAAGAACGATATCGATACCGCCCTGGAGCTTCTCCGGATGACAGCCTACCGTGAAGGTTTCGGGGAAGTCCTGGCCGATGGAGCGGAGGCAGTTGCCCGCAGTCTTGGTGAAAAGAGTGAGGAATATATTGCCCATATCAAGGGCCTGGGCATTGTGCGCGACCCCCGGATGGGAGGACTGGGTACCATGGAGTTCGAGGAGCTAACCATGCCCAGAGGTGCCCATGTCTCGGCGGCCGGCTCCCCGTCTTATGACTCCGGACGCCCCTTCACCGACTTCGTGCGACACGCTGAGCGCATGGGCGTCTCCACGGAGGCTCTAAAACGGCTGGAGGAATCCGGCGCCTTCAACCCGGGACGGTACAGCAAGTACAGTGAGGACTGGTACTCCCTCTTTAATTGCCTCAGCCTGTGCAATCGCGCCCAGGTGAACCGGTTCTACCACGTGAAGACAATCGCAGCCCTTTACTCGGCACTGACCGGCATCGATGTATCTCCGGAACAGCTTATGGAGAGCGCCGAGCGGGCCTGGACTGTCGGAAAACTCCTCAATATCAGGGAGGGCTTCGACCGACGGCAAGACCGGGCACCGGAGGCGTGGTTCCGTCCTCTGGTCCGCGAAGGACAGGAGCACCGTATGCGTGACTACGATGACACGGTTGACCTGACCCGCGAAGATGTTGAGGGCTTCCTGGATGACTACTATGATGAACGGGGCTATGATAAACAGACCGGCCTGCCTACCCGTGAGAAGCTCGTAGAACTCGGTCTGGAGAGCATGGCCGGTGACCTGACACTGCCGGTTAAGGAGTGAGCGCAACATTCAGATTGCTTCGGTGTCTCTTCGCTTTGCTCAGAGCCCCGGCTCGCAATGACATGAGAACAGCGTGTCACCCTGAGCTTACCTGTTGGCTAAACCAGCAGGCCGAAGCCGAAGGGTCTCGGTCTGGAGAGCATGGCCGGTGACCTGACACTGCCGGTTAAGGAGTGAGCGCAACATTCAGATTGCTTCGTTTCACTCGCAATGACATGTGAACAGGGTGAGACCCTTAGCTATGCTAAGGGTCTCACCCTGCCGAACATACCAGCCAACTGAGTGCTAGTGTAGTGTCTTACAAATGCCTTGACAACGCAGGCTGCCATTGCCAGACAAGCAAAGCCGTATCACCGTATGCG